>CANBTQ010000343.1 GCA_947372425.1 Comamonadaceae bacterium
TGCCCATCAAAAGGGCGCCGCTTTCCTGCGCTACCCCGAGCATCAAACCACTTGACCGATCTTGAAGATGGGCAAATACATGGCCACCACAATACCGCCGATCACGGTACCCAGCACCACAATGATGATGGGCTCCATCAGACTTGAGATGCCGGCTACCATGTCATCTACCTCGGATTCATAAAAGTCGGCGCATTTGCCCAGCATGTGGTCAATGGAGCCGGATTCTTCGCCGATGGCGCACATCTGCAGCACCATGGAGGGGAACAGGTTGGCATTGCCCATGGCGGCCGTAAGCGCAGTACCAGTCGAGACTTCCTGCTGAATCTTTTGCGTGGCGCGCAAATACACCACGTTGCCCGCCGCGCCGCCTACAGAATCCAGCGCTTCCACCAAGGGCACGCCGGCCGCAAACATGGTTGAGAGCGTACGCGTCCAGCGTGCAATGCAGGACTTTTCAACCAACGCACCAAAAATCGGCAGCTTGCGCATCAAGCGGTCCATAAATTCCTGGACTTTTTCATTGCGCTTCCAGGATTCCAGAAAGAAGTAAACACTGCCGCCAATGCCACCAAAAATAAGATACCAGTATTTAACGAAAATTTCGCTCATCGCAATCACGATCAATGTGGGCGCCGGTAACTCCGCACCAAATCCCTCGAACACTTGTTTAAAGGACGGCACCACAAAAATCATGATCACCGCCACAACCACAAAGGCCACGATCAGTACCGTGATGGGGTACATCAGTGCCGACTTGATCTTGGATTTGATGGCTTCGGTCTTTTCCATGTAGACCGCCAACCGGTCCAGCAACTGGTCCAGAATACCGGCCGACTCACCGGCTTCGACCAGGTTGCAATACAGGTTGTCAAAGTAAATCGGGTACTTACGGAAAGCGGTGCTCAGCGAGGTGCCGGTTTCGACATCGCTGCGGATATCGTGCAGCAGTTTGGTGACGCTGGGATTGGGGTTGCCGCGCCCCACGATGTCAAAAGCCTGCAGCAGGGGGACGCCGGCCTTCATCATGGTGGCAAGCTGGCGCGTGAAGATCGCCAGATCCTTGGGCTTGATCGGTTTGCCGGAGCTCATCCGGCGCTTCTTTATCTTGGTCGGTGTGACGCCTTGGCGTCGCAAGGCGGACTTGATCTGGTTTTCGCCGTTGGCACGCATCTCCCCGCGTACCTGTTTGCCGTTTCGGTCCTTGCCTTCCCATTCGAAGACCACTTCCTTTTTGTCCGAAGCTTTTGCTCTAGTCGTCGCCATAGGTTCCCTTGGGCATTGCCTTATTCGTTGGTGACAGCCAGAACTTCTTCCAGTGAAGTCAGTCCCATGCGCACTTTTTGCAAGCCTGATTGTCTCAGGGAACGTACGCCCTCGCGCTCAGACTGCTTGGCAATATCCAAGGCGCTGCCATCGGCCAGGATGATGCGCTGGATTTCCTCCGTGATTGGCATGACCTGGTAGATACCCACACGACCCTTGTAGCCCAGGTTGCAGCTGGCACATCCTACCGGCCGGTAGGGCTTCCAGCTACCGTCCAGGAACTCTTCCGCCATGCCTGCATCGAGCAAGGCCTTGCGCGGAATATCGGCTGGTTGGCGGCACACCATGCACAGTCGTCTGGCCAGGCGTTGTGCCGTGATCAGAATCACACTGGAGGCAATGTTGAATGGTGCAATACCCATATTGCGCATCCGGGTCAGTGTGCCCGGGGCATCATTGGTGTGCAGCGTGGATAGAACCAGATGGCCGGTTTGGGCCGCCTTGATGGAAATGTCGGCGGTTTCCAAATCCCGGATCTCGCCCACCATGATGATGTCCGGATCTTGCCGCAAAAAGGACTTCAGTGCCGCAGCAAAAGTCAATCCGGCTTTCTCATTGACATTGACCTGATTCACGCCGGGCAAATTGATTTCTGAAGGATCTTCGGCCGTGGCGATGTTCACACCGGGTTGATTGAGCAGGTTCAGGCATGTGTACAGCGACACGGTCTTTCCGGAGCCGGTAGGGCCGGTGACCAGAATCATTCCGTAAGGTCGTTCAATCGCCTTGAGCAAACGCTCTTTTTCCTCCGGCTCATAGCCTAGGGCATCAATGCCCAGTTTGGCGCTGGACGGATCCAGGATACGGATCACGATTTTTTCGCCAAACAGGGTGGGTAAGGTGCTGACCCGGAAATCAATCACCCGGTCCGGCCCCACCTTGAGCTTCATGCGGCCGTCTTGTGGCACCCGCTTCTCAGATATATCCATGCGGGATATCACCTTGATGCGTGACGCCAGTTTGTCCTTGATTGCAACAGGAGGACTTGCAATCTCACGCAACTGTCCGTCGATGCGAAAACGCACGCGGTAGGTATGCTCGTAGGGTTCGAAGTGCAGGTCGGATGCTCGCATGCTGAAGGCATCCAGCAGCATTTTTTGCAGGAAGCGCACCACCGGCGCATCTTCCACTTCGGCCGCAGCCTGGGTCGATTCGGCGACAGTGTCGGCCGCGTTATCGTCAAATTCAAAATCGCCGCCAATAATGTCTTCTACAGCCTCGGTGGCAGTTACCGAGTTGGCCTCCACCATCTTGGACAGTTTGTCGTACTCGGCGATGATCCAGTCCACCCCCATCTGGGTCGAGAACTTGATTTTTTCTGCTGCACGCTGATCGGAAGGATCAGCCGTTGCAACCATCAGGCGATTGTTGCGCTTGCTCAGGACAACCAGGCGATAGTCCTGGCAGGTTTTTTGGTCCAGCAGACCTTTGGGCAGCCGCTGTGGGTCCAGCGCATCCAGGTTTACCAAAGGCGCTGCAAAAGCCTGCGACAAGGTATGGGCCAAATCGGACGCGGAGACAATGCCAGAACCCACCAACTCGGAAATGAAACTGGTCTTGTGGGCAATCGACTTACTGTAAATCTCTTCAGCTGCCTTTTGTTCCAGCTTGCCAGCCGCAACCATGGCGCGTCCCAAACCAGGCAACGCGATCGCATTGGAATCTTGCAGGAGAGAATCTACAGAGGCGGCCATTATTTAAAGCATATCCGTTGCGTGACAGGTTTGACAATCATCGTTGATTGATCCCTTAATGTAAACGTTGCCCTTGTTGCAGGAATGCGAACACGTACACGGAAATTATTGCGACAGGCTCTTGAACGATGCGCCGGCCAGGTCTTTGGCCGACAGGCGGGGCTGACTTCCCGCCAGCGGCCAGTCAATGGCCAGGGTCGCATCATCCCAGGCGATGCACCGTTCATGTTCGGGGGCGTAATACGCGGTGGTTTTGTACAAAAATTCGGCAGTGTCAGAGAGCACCAGAAAACCGTGGGCCAGGCCGGCTGGAATCCACAACTGGCGCTTGTTTTCGGCACTCAAAATTTCGCCCGCCCACTGGCCGAATGTGGGTGAGTCCTGGCGGATGTCTACGGCCACATCAAACACTGCGCCCTGCGTTACGCGCACCAGTTTCCCCTGCGCGTTTTGCACCTGGTAGTGCAGGCCGCGCAGTA
>CANBTQ010000344.1 GCA_947372425.1 Comamonadaceae bacterium
ATCAGCTCGCCCAGGTACATGTAGGCCGTGAAATCGGAGCAACGTGCAGCCTGCTGCATGTTGTGGGTGACGATGACCACCGTGTAATCGGCCTTGAGTTCAACGATCAGCTCTTCGACCTTGGCCGTGGAGATCGGATCCAGCGCCGAGCAGGGCTCATCCAGCAACAGCACTTCGGGTTTGATGGCAATGCCGCGCGCAATGCACAGGCGCTGCTGCTGGCCGCCCGACAGGCTGCTGCCGCTTTGGTGCAGCTTGTCCTTCACCTCGCCCCACAGTGCCGACTTGCGCAGCGCCCACTCCACGCGCTCTTCCATGTCGGTGGTGTTGAGCTTTTCGAAGAGCTTCACGCCAAAGGCAATGTTGTCGTAGATCGACATGGGAAACGGTGTGGGCTTCTGAAACACCATCCCGACCTTGGCACGCAGCAGGGCCACGTCTTCCTTGCTGGTCAGCAGGTTCTCGCCGTCCAGCAGGATCTGGCCTTCGGCGCGCTGCTCGGGATAGAGCTCAAACATGCGGTTGAAGATGCGCAAAAGCGTGGACTTGCCGCAACCGGACGGGCCGATAAAGGCAGTGACTTTGTTCTCCGGGATTTCCAGGTTGATGCCCTTCAAGGCGTGGAACTTGCCGTAAAAGAAGTTCAGGTCTTTGACGGCAATCTTGGTTTTTTCAACAACAGGGGTGGCGGGCATGGAATCGTCTTTTCTGAAAAAGGTCTATGGACGTTTGGCTTTGGGCTTGGCAGCCCGCCTAATTTTTTACGCGGGTCAGAACCCGTGCCGCAATATTGAGCGCCAGCACTGCCAGCGTGATCAGGAACACACCGGCCCAGGCCAGCTTCTGCCAGTTCTCGTAGGGGCTCATGGCGAATTTGAAGATAGTCACCGGCAAACTGGCCATGGGCTGACCCAGGCTGGATGTCCAGAACTGGTTGCTCAGCGCCGTAAACAGCAGGGGTGCGGTTTCGCCCGAAATGCGCGCCACAGCCAGCAGGATGCCGGTGATGACGCCAGTGCGTGCGGCCTTCAGGGTGATGCTCAGGATCACCTTCCACTTGGGTGCGCCCAGGGCGTAGGCCGCCTCACGCAGGCCCGGAGGAACGAGTTGCAGCATGTTTTCGGTGGTGCGTATCACCACCGGAATCACAATCAGTGCCAACGCCACCACACCGGCGATCGCCGAGAAGCTGTGCAGCGGGTGAACAACGACAGCATAGACAAACAGGCCGATCACAATGGAGGGAGCGGACAGCAGAATGTCGTTCACAAAGCGCGTGACGCTGGCCAGCCAGCCCTTGGGCTCAAATTCGGCCAGATAGATGCCGGCCATCACGCCGACGGGGGTGCCGACAAAGGTGGCCAGCAGCACCATCAAGATGGAGCCGTAAATCGCATTGGCCAGACCGCCCTCTTCATTCGGCCCGGGTGTCATCTGCGTGAGCGTGGCAATGGTCAGGCCGGCAAAGCCCTGACGAATGGTCTCAAACAAAATCCAGGCCAGCCAGAACAGGCCGAAGGCCATGGCAGCGAGGGCCAGGGTGGTAGCAAAGAGATTGACGCGCTTGCGCTTGGCAAACATGGCCGCGCGCATGGCTTGCAGTTCAGGGGTAATCATGATTTGGCGCCCTCCCCCTTGCGCAACTGGGCCAGCAGGAGCTTGGACAGCGACAGAATGACAAAGGTAATAAAGAACAACACCAGGCCCAGGTACATCAAAGCAGCCTGGTGCAGCCCCTCGCCGGCCTCGGCGAATTCGTTGGCCAGGGCCGACGTGATGCTATTGGCGGCCTGGAACAGGCTCAACGAGTCAAGCTGGTTGAAATTACCGATCACAAAGGTGACTGCCATGGTCTCGCCAATGGCACGGCCCAGCCCGAGCATGATGCCGCCAATGACGCCGGTCTTGGTAAAGGGCAATACGATTTTGTAGACCACTTCCCAGGTGGTTGCGCCCAGGCCGTAGGCAGATTCTTTCAACATCGGGGGCGTGACCTCAAACACATCGCGCATCACCGCCGAGATGAATGGGATGATCATGATGGCCAGAATGATGCCAGCCGACAGAATGCCGATTCCCACCGGCGGGCCGGAGACAAAAGCGCCCAGATAGGGCACACCGGCAAAGGCGGCTTGCAGCGGGGTTTGTACGTATTCGGCCAGCACCGGGCCGAACACCAGCAGTCCCCACATGCCATAGACGATGGAGGGGATGGCGGCCAACAATTCAATGGCAGTACCCAGCGGGCGCTTGAGCCAGTTGGGAGAAAGTTCGGTTAAAAACAGGGCAATGCCAAAGCTCACCGGCACCGCAATCAGGAGCGCGATGACCGAAGTCGCCAGCGTGCCGTAAATCATCACCAGCCCGCCAAACTCTTCCTGCACCGGGTCCCAGGCCGCGCTGGTCAAAAAGCCCAGGCCGTATTTGGCAATGGCCGGCCAGGCGCTGATGGTCAACGAGGTCAGGATCGCCAACAACAAGCCCAAGGTGAAGATGGCCGCGCCCTTGGCTGCAAAGCCGAAGAGGCGGTCGGCCACGGGCCCCGAGCGGGCCCGCTTGGGCGCGGGCGGTGTGGGCAAGGCACGTGCCTTGTCCAAAGCAACCGGGGTTTCCCCATGCGCAAGTGTGGATGACATGGGAGAACCCTTTTGCAATGCGTTAACGGAAATTACTTGAACGCTACGGCCTTGCCGCTGGTGTCCTTGATCTCGCCCCAGGACTTCTGGATCAAAGCCACCACCGATGCGGGCAGGGGAACATAGTCCAGATCGGCGGCAGTCTTGGCACCGCTGGCATAGGCCCAGTTGAAGAACTTGAGCACTTCGGTACCGTTGGCGGGCTTGTCCTGCTTGGCGTGCATCAGGATGAAGGTGGCACCGCTGATGGGCCAGGCTTCCTTGCCAGCCTGGTTGGTCAGGATTTGGTAGAAGGACTTGTTCCAGTCGGCACCGGCTGCAGCGGCCTTGAAGGCGTCGTCTTCGGGCTTGACAAACACGCCGGCTGCATTTTGCAGAATGGCGTAGTTCATCTTGTTTTGTTTGACGTAGGAATATTCCACATAGCCAATCGAATTGGGCAGGCGGTTCACAAAGGCCGACACGCCTTCATTGCCCTTGCCGCCCGCACCCACCGGCCAATTCACCGCCGTGCCCTCGCCGACCTTGCTCTTCCACTCGGCGCTAACCTTGCTCAGGTAGTTGGTAAAGATGAAGGTGGTGCCGGAGCCGTCCGCGCGGCGCACCGGGGCGATGGCCGTGTCTGGCAGTGGCAGTGTGGGGTTCAGGGCCTTCAGGGCGGGGTCATTCCATTTGGCAATCTTGCCCAGGAAAATATCACCCAGCACGGCGCCGGTGAGTTTGAGTTGTCCGGGCTCAATGCCCTTGACGTTGATCACCGGCACCACGCCGCCAATCACCGTGGGAAACTGCACCTGGCCCTTGGACTTCAGTACGTCATCGGTCTGGGGCATGTCGGAGGCGCC
>CANBTQ010000345.1 GCA_947372425.1 Comamonadaceae bacterium
CAGCAAAGCATCAGCATCCGGGGGGCACGCACGCACAACCTGAAGAACATCGATCTGGACATCCCGCGCAACCAGTTGGTGGTGATCACGGGCCTCTCGGGCTCCGGCAAGTCCAGTCTGGCCTTTGACACGCTGTATGCCGAGGGACAACGCCGCTATGTGGAAAGCCTGTCCACCTACGCGCGTCAGTTTCTGCAGGTGATGGACAAGCCGGATGTGGACATGATCGAGGGCCTGTCGCCCGCCATCTCCATCGAGCAAAAAGCCACCAGCCACAACCCGCGCTCCACCGTGGGCACGGTGACCGAAATCCACGACTACCTGCGCCTGCTGTTTGCCCGCGCCGGCACGCCCTACTGCCCAGAGCACCAGTTGCCGCTGCAAAGCCAGACCGTCAGCCAGATGGTGGACGCCGTGCTGGCGCTGCCGGAAGACACGCGCCTGATGATTCTGGCGCCACTGGCACGCGAGAAAAAGGGCGAGTTTTTGGACGTGTTTGCCGATATGCAGGCGCAGGGCTATGTGCGCTTTCGCGTCAACGGCACGGTATTCGAGTACGACGATTTGCCCAAGCTGAAGAAGACCGAGAAGCACGATATCGATGTGGTGATCGACCGCGTGAAGGTGCGCCCGGAAGCACGCGTCACGCCCGCGGCAGTTGCGGGGGATGCGCAGACCGACGCGTCGGCTACGGCGCCCTCACCCACGACGGTGGCAGAGGCGGCGTCAGCCACCATGGCCTTAGCCGCAGCAACGGGCACGTCGGCCACTGCCGCCCTGGCCGCTGCGCTCAGCCCTGCCGCAAGCGCCCCGGCCCCCGGCCTGCGCCAGCGCCTGGCCGAAAGCTTTGAGGCCGCACTGCGCCTGGCCCAGGGCCGTGCCATCGCACTGGAAATGGATTCACCCAAGAACGCCGAAAGCGGCAAACAGACAGAACACCTGTTCAACGCCAAGTTCGCCTGCCCGGTCTGTAGCTACTCCATCAGCGAGCTGGAGCCACGCCTGTTTTCCTTTAACTCGCCAGTGGGCGCCTGCCCCAGCTGCGACGGCCTGGGCCAGCAGGAGTTCTTTGACCCCGAGCGCGTGGTGGCCTTCCCCACGCTCAGCCTGGCCAGCGGCGCCATCAAGGGCTGGGACCGCCGCAACGGCTATTACTTCGCCATGCTGGAGAGCCTGGCCAAGCATTACAAGTTTGATATCGACCAGGGCTTTGACACGCTGCCGCAGGCCGTGCAGCAGGCGATTCTGCATGGCTCGGGCGAGGAAGAAATCAAGTTCCATTACGTGGTGGACTCCGGCGCATCGCAAGGCAAGAAGCTGGCCAAGAAGCACCCCTTCGAGGGCATCATCCCGAACATGCAGCGGCGTTATCGCGAGACCGACTCGGCCCTGGTGCGCGAAGACCTGGCCCGCCTGCGCAGCACCCAACATTGCCCGGAGTGCGACGGCAGCCGCCTGCGCATCGAGGCACGCAATGTGAAGATTGGCGAAGGCGATCAGGCCCGTGCCATTTTCGAGATCAGCCGCGCCACCCTGCGCGAAAGCTTTGCCTATTTCAATACCCTGACCATGCACGGCTCGCGCGGCGAGATTGCGGCCAAGGTGATCCGCGAGGTAGGGCTGCGCCTGAAGTTTTTGAACGACGTGGGCCTGAACTACCTCAGCCTGGACCGCAGCGCCGAAACATTGAGCGGTGGCGAATCGCAGCGCATCCGTCTGGCATCGCAAATTGGCTCCGGCCTGACCGGCGTGATGTATGTGCTGGACGAGCCCAGCATCGGCCTGCACCAGCGCGACAACGACCGCCTGATTGAAACGCTGAAACACCTGCGTGACATCGGCAACAGCGTACTGGTGGTGGAGCACGACGAAGACATGATGCGCGCCGCCGACCATGTGATCGACATGGGCCCGGGCGCCGGCATCCACGGCGGGCGCGTGATTGCGCAGGGCACGTTTGACGACGTCAAGGCCACGCCGGAATCGCTGACCGGCCAGTACCTGGCAGGCACCTTGAAGATTGAAGTGCCCAGGCGCCGCACACCCTGGCTGCCGACGCTGCAGCGCACCCCTGCAGAAAAGGCAGCAGCGGCCAAACCTGCAGGCAAAGGCGCGCCCAGCAAGGCCGCAATAGCATGGTCGGAACGCCAAGCGGCGCATCTGGCGACGCAGGGTGACTTGCAAGCCCTCCGCATCGTTGGTGCCAGCGGCCACAACCTGAAGACCGTCAGCGCCGATTTTCCTGTCGGCCTGCTGACCTGCGTGACCGGCGTCTCCGGCTCCGGCAAATCGACGCTCGTGAACGACACCCTGTACACCGCCGTGGCGCGCCAGTTGTACCGTGCGCATGATGAGCCGGCGCCGCACCAAGCCATCGAAGGCATCGAGCATTTCGACAAGGTGATCAACGTCGACCAGTCCCCCATCGGCCGCACGCCGCGCAGCAACCCGGCCACCTACACCGGCCTGTTCACGCCCATCCGCGAACTGATGGCTGAGGTGCCCATGGCACGCGAGCGCGGCTACAGCGGCGGGCGCTTTAGCTTTAACGTGGCCGGTGGCCGCTGCGAGGCCTGCCAGGGCGACGGCATGGTCAAGGTTGAGATGCACTTTCTGCCCGACGTCTATGTACCCTGCGATGTCTGCGCGGGCATGCGCTACAACCGCGAAACGCTGGAAGTGCTCTACAAGGGCAAGAACATTGCGCAGATTCTGGAGCTCACCGTCGAGGCGGCCTATGACTTCTTTCAGGCCGTTCCCACCATCGCGCGCAAGCTGCAAACCTTGCTGGATGTGGGCCTCTCCTACATCAAACTGGGCCAGGCCGCCACCACACTGTCGGGCGGCGAGGCGCAGCGCGTCAAGCTGGCGCTGGAACTGAGCAAACGCGACACCGGCCGCACGCTCTACATCCTGGACGAACCCACCACCGGCCTGCACTTTGCCGACATTGCGCTTTTGCTCAAGGTGCTGCACCAGTTGCGCGATGCCGGCAACACGATTGTGGTGATCGAGCACAACCTGGACGTCATCAAGACCGCCGACTGGCTGATCGACATGGGGCCTGAAGGTGGCAGCGGTGGCGGTACGGTGGTCGGCGTGGGCACGCCTGAAGACATTGCGGCCAATCCGCAGAGCTTTACCGGACGCTACCTGACCAAACTGCTGGCCTGAAAATCAACTAGGTCTGCGCCTCTGTGGCGGCAGGTGGTTCATCCACGGCACATGCCAGCGTGCCGATCCGGGCCACGGTAAATGGCAGACGCGGCCCGGGCATCTGCCAGCCGTAGAGGTATTGCGCGGCAGTGCCGCACACCTTGCCCTGGCAGGCACCCATGCCGCAGCGGGTGTGAATTTTGGCGTCGGTCCAATTGCCGTGCGTCTGCATGGCGCCATGCGTCACGTCTTCACAGCGGCATACCAGGGTGTCGGCTTGCGGCAGTTTTTTCAATGCGCCATCCA
>CANBTQ010000346.1 GCA_947372425.1 Comamonadaceae bacterium
GCCACCTTCTGGATGGCCGCCACCAGTTCGGTCATGGTCTCGCCGGCCTGGCCCACCTGGGTGCTGCCGTGTTCCACACGCTCCACGCTGGCGTTGATCAGGTTCTTGATTTCCTTGGCCGCTTCGGCACTGCGCCCGGCCAGGCTGCGCACTTCAGAGGCCACCACGGCAAAGCCGCGCCCCTGCTCGCCGGCGCGGGCCGCTTCCACTGCCGCATTCAGTGCCAGGATGTTGGTCTGGAAGGCAATGCCATCAATCACGCTGATGATGTCGGCAATCTTGCGTGAGCTGTCGTTGATGCCCTTCATGGTTTCCACCACCTGGCCCACCACCGTGCCGCCGCGCACCGCCAGGCTGGAGGCGCTTTGCGCCAGCTGGTTGGCCTGGCGGGAGTTTTCGGCATTGCCGGCCACCGCGCCGCTGAGCCTGGACATGTGCGAGCTGGTCAGCTCCAGAGCACTGGCCTGCTGTTCGGTGCGGTTGGACAGGTCCTGGTTGCCGGAGGCTATCTCTTCGCTGGCGGCCGACACGCTTTCCGAGCCCTGGCGCACCTTGCTCACCACCTCGATCAGGCTGTGCTGCATGTCATTGAGGGCATGCAGCAGTTGCCCGGCCTCGTCGCGCGTGTCGGCATGGATGGCCACGCTCAGGTCGCCGCCGGCCACACGCTCGATGGCGCTGACGGCCGCTGACAGGGGGCGCGTGATGGAGCGGATCAGCACCAGGGCCGCCACGGCCGCCAGTGCCACGCCCAGTGCGGCAATGAGCAGCATGGTGGCACGGGCGCGGTTGTAGGTGGTTTGCGTCAGCGCGCCCTTGTCGGCGGCACCCTGGTGGCTGAGCGCCACCAGCTGCTCCAGCGTGGCGGTGGACTTGTCAAACAACTTGCCGGCCGTGGTGTTGAGCAGGCGCTTGCCCTGGTCGGCCTGGAATTGTTTGGTGAGTGACACCACCTGTTCATGGATCAGCAGATAGGCTTTCCAGTCGGCGGTGAAACTCTCGTAGAGCGTGCGCTCGCCCACGTCCTGGATGCTGTCGGAAAAGGCCTTGCTGTCACTCTGGAAGGCGGCCTGGATTTTGGCCATCTTTTTGGCCAGTTCGTCCGATTCCGAGTCCACCGTGCTCATCACAAATTGCAACTCGGCCATGCGGTAACTGGCCAGCTCGGAGCCCATCTTGTTGACCGACTCCGACTTGGGCAGCCAGAGGCTGGCTATTTCATCGGCGTTGCGCCACATCATGCCCATCTGGACCACGGCGGTGAGGGCCATGGCCAGCATGGCGGCCACCAGCATCGCGAAGGTCGACGTCAGTCGCGTCGAAATCTTCAGGTTATTGAACGTGTTGATGGCAGCCTCTTTCGTATGGGATGGTGCAGGGCGGTAGCCGGCTCAGCTGATCCGGTGACTCAATCGCCTCACCATCATACGGGCCGCTGCCAGTGGGAAAACGCAAATTGCGGCGTTATTGCATCTGGCAACGACGGCACTCAACTGGTGCGCGCCAATGCCTTCAACTGGTACAGCGCATCCATGGCTTCGCGCGGGCTCATGGCATCCGGGTTGAGCGCCGCCAGGGCCATCTCCACCGCACTGGGCCCGCTGGCCTCGGCCACTGGCGGCGCGGCAAACAGATCCACCTGCCGTTGCGACGCGGTTGCTTGCGCTTCCAGCGCCTCCAGCGTGTGGCGCGCCTGGCTCAGCACGGCAGCCGGCATGCCGGCAAGACGCGCCACCTGCACGCCATAGCTCTTGCTGGCCGGGCCGGGTTCGATGGCATGCAGGAAGACGATGTCGCGCCCGGCCTCGGCCGCGCTCACATGCACATTCATGGCGGCGTGGTGGGTGGCGGGGAACTCCGTGAGCTCAAAGTAATGCGTGGCAAACAGGGTGAAGGCCTGCGTCTTGTCGTGCAGCTGCGTGGCAATTGCGCTGGCCAGGGCCAGGCCGTCAAAGGTGGAGGTGCCGCGGCCTATCTCATCCATCAGCACCAGGCTTTGCGGCGTGGCGGCATGCAGGATTTGCGCGCCTTCGGTCATCTCCAGCATGAAGGTGGACTGGGCATTGGCCAGGTCATCGGCCGCGCCGATGCGGGTGTGGATGGCGTCTATCGGCCCCAGCGTGCAGGCGGTGGCCGGCACATGGCTGCCCATGCTGGCCAGCAGCACGATCAGTGCCACCTGGCGCATATAGGTGGACTTGCCGCCCATATTCGGGCCGGTAATCATGTGCATGCGCTGCTTGGCGCCCAGGCGCGTGTCGTTGGCAATGAAGTTGCCGCTGGAGAGTTCGGCCAGCCGCGCCTGCACCACCGGGTGTCGCCCTTGGGTGATGTCTATGCAGGGCTGCTCGACAAACTGCGGCGCGCACCAGTCCAGCGTCAGGGCGCGCTCGGTCAGGGCGCACAGTGCGTCCAGCGCGGCCAGGGACTGGGCCGTGCGGGTCAGCATGGGCACAAAGGCCTGCAACTGGTCCAGCACCTGCTCAAACAGCCATTTCTCGCGGGCCAGGGCGCGCTCCTGAGCGGACAGCGCCTTGTCTTCAAAGGCCTTGAGCTCGGGCGTGATGAAGCGCTCGGCGTTCTTCAGGGTCTGGCGGCGGCGGTAGTCGTCGGGCACCTTGCCGGCCTGGGCCGTGCTGACCTCGATGTAGAAACCATGCACGCGGTTGAACTGCACGCGCAGCGTGGGGATGCCGCTGCGCGCCTTCTCGCGCACCTCCAGGTCCAGCAGAAAGGCATCGCAATTGGTCTGTATGGCGCGCAGCTCGTCCAGTTCGGCATCAAAGCCGGTGGCAATCACACCGCCATCGCGCACCATGGCAGAGGGCTCGGGGGCAATGCCGGCGGCGATCAGGTTGGCACATTCCGGGGGCGGCACCAGGTCGGTGGCCATCGCGCCCAACATGCCGTCTTGGCCCTGCAATTGCTGCGACAGGTTTTGCGTTTTTTGCAGCGTCAGTAACAGCGCCACCAGCTCGCGCGGGCGCACCTGGCGCAAGGCCATGCGGGCAGTGATGCGCTCCACGTCGGCGCAGCCCTTGAGCTGCTGGCGCAGGGCTTGCCACAGATTGGCGTGGGCGCCGGTGTGCAGGGTGTGGATGGCGTGCAGGCGTTGGCGCGCTTCGGTGCGCTCGCGCTTGGGCTCTAGCAGCCAGCGCTTCAGGGCGCGGCTGCCCATGCCGGTCATGCAGGTGTCCAGCAACGAGAACAGGGTGGGGGAGTCCTCACCGCGCAAGGTCTGCACCAGCTCCAGGTTGCGCCGGGTGGTGGCGGGCAGGTCGATCAGCGCATCGTCGCGCTGCACCTGCACGCTGCTGACGTGCGTGAGCTTGCGCCCCTGCGTGTGCTCGGCATAGGCCAGCAGCGCGGCAGCGGCGGCATGGGCCAGCGGCAGGTCTTGTGCGTTCCAGCTGCTTAAGGATGCGGCCTGCAGCGCTTCGAGCAGCTTGGT
>CANBTQ010000347.1 GCA_947372425.1 Comamonadaceae bacterium
CGTCTGGCAACGGGCCAGTTTGGCAGCGACAGTGCAGGCGAGCTGTGCACCACAGCACATAGACAGTGGTGGCCGCCGCGGGTGTTGCAGCGCACAGACGGGGCGCCGCCCGGCGCGCACATTGGCACCATGCCGGCTGCCCTGAAGCCGGCTTTTCTGTCAACCCCACCCGCTTTGCCGGGGCCTTGTGCCCCGGCCTTTACAAGGAAAAGCCGCCATGTTGCGCAACACAAAAGACCTGAAGAACTTTGCCCTCTGTGCCACCGATGGCGAGATCGGCCATGTCAAGGATCTGTACTTTGATGACGACGCCTGGGTGCTGCGCTACTTTGTGGTGGAGACCGGCTCCTGGCTGTCCAGCAGCAAGGTGCTGGTGTCGCCCTTCTCGGTGCAGGAGCCGAACTGGCAGGGCCGCACATTGCCGGTTGCCCTGACCATGGTGCAGATCGACCGGAGCCCCGACATCGACACCGATAAGCCGGTTTCGCGCCAGAGCGAAGAACAGGTGCTGGGCTACTACGGCTACCCGGTGTACTGGGGCGGCCAGGGCCTGTGGGGCGAAGGCATGTACCCCTACAGCACGCTGCCCAATTTCATTACCAGCCGGCCGGACTGGGCCGAGCGCAAACGCGAAGACGAAGCCGCCCTGCGTGTCGAACGCGCACGCCACCGCCATGACGACCCGCACCTGCGCAGCGCCGATGCGGTGCAGGGCTACCACGTGGAGGCAGTGGACGGCGAGCTGGGCCACATCGCAGGCTTTCTGGTGGATGAGCTGAGCTGGGCCATTCGCTACCTGATTGTGGACACCAGCAACTGGTGGATAGGCAAGCAGGTTCTGATCGCCCCATCGTGGATCAGCGGCGTGCATTGGTCGAGTGAGACGGTGTCGGTGGAACTGAGCCGCTCGGCGATACAGGACTCACCCGTGTACGACCCGGAGGCTGTGCTGGACCGGGCATGGGAGCTGCGCCTGCACCAGCATTACCGCCGCACCGGATATTGGACGCACGACGAATCCACCGGAGCCCCACGCTAATGGCCGCCACTGCGCGCTGCCGCGCTACGGCACTGGCGTTTGCCACCTTGTTCTGGGTGGGCTGGGCCAGTGCAGACCCGCCGGCACGGGTAGCACGCTTGGGCTATGCCGAAGGCGATGTCAGTCTGTCACCAGCCGGCGCCACCGACTGGGTGCAAGCCGGCCTGAACCAGCCGCTGACCACCGGCGATCACCTCTGGACCGACAGCAATGCCCGCGCCGAACTGCAGCTGGGCGGCACTGCCATCCGGCTCGGTGCGCGCAGCAACCTCACCCTGCTCAACCTGGACGACAGCATTGCCCAGCTGCAACTCAGCGAGGGCAGTGTGCGGCTGCGCGTGCGCAGTATCGGACGCCAGCAGACAGTGGAAGTGGACACCCCCAACCTGGCCCTGGTGCTGAGCCAGGCCGGTGACTATCGCGTGGACGTAGACCCCGACGGCCATGCCACCACGGTGTTCGTGCAAAGCGGAGTAGCCGAGGCCTATGGCGAGGGTGCGTCCTATCGCATCAGCGCCAACCAGGCCTACCGCTTTTATGGCACCGGCCTGGCCGACTACGAAACATTGTCCGGCGCATCGGATGACGCGCTGGACCGCTGGGCCCTGCAGCGCGAGCAGCGCCTCGACAGCTCCAGTGCGGCACGTTATGTCTCCACCAACGTGGTGGGCTATGAAGACCTGGACGCCAATGGCAGCTGGCGCTTGGATGCGAGCTATGGCAATGTCTGGACGCCCAACCGCGTGAGCAGTGGCTGGACGCCCTACCGCGACGGCCATTGGGTCTGGGTCGAACCATGGGGCTGGACCTGGATGGACGACGCCCCCTGGGGCTATGCCGTGTCGCACTACGGGCGCTGGGCGCGCATTCAAAATTCCTGGAGCTGGGTGCCCGGCCCGCAGCGCGAAGCAGCGGTGTATGCACCGGCGCTGGTGGTGTTTCTGGGTGGCAACAACTTCCGCGCCGCCGGCAGCGGCGCCGGCAATGTGGGCTGGTTTCCATTGGCGCCACACGAGGTGTATCAACCGGCCTATCCGGTGAGCCGTGGCTACTTTGAGCGGGTCAACCGGAGTAATGCGGTGATTGCGCCGGCCACCATCACCACCATCTACAACACGCAAGTGAACAACACCAAGGTTGTAAACGTGACCAGGGTGGTGTACGTCAACCAACAGGTCACGGGCGCCGTGGTGGCGGTACCGGTGCAGGCCTTTGTGCAGTCCCGCTCGGTGGCCAAGGCCGCGGTGCCTATTGCCCATGAACTGGGGCGCAGTGCCCCGGCCGCCACAAGGGACGTGGTGGCAGCACCGCCGCCAGGTACACACGCGGCTGCACCCGATGCCCGCAGCAAGCCGCTGCGGGAACAACATGCGGTTGTGGCCCGCACGGCACCGCCCATCACACCCGCCGCACCCGGTGAAGCCGCCACGCAGGTACACCTGATCCCTCCCAACGCTGCGGTCACACCGTCTGCCTTGCCGCCGCCCATTCCCAACGCACGCAAAGATTCCGCGGAGCGCAAGCCTGCCGCAGCCAGCACCGGGGGCGTGACGATTGAGCCGGCACCCAGGCTGAATGAGCATCCGCCCGGCCCTGCCGCAGCAGTGGCGAAGCCCGCTCCGACCACCAAGGCTCCAGAGCCGAAGGACTTGCAAGAGCCGGTCGATTCGGCCCGGAAGGCACAGGCAATCCGAGCCGATGTGCAGAAGGCCGAAGCTGCACAGGTCGAGGCAGGCAAAGTGAATGCAGCAAAAGCCCAGGCCGCCCGGGATGAGGCGGCCAAAGCAGAAGTCGGTCGCAATGCCGCGGCCAAGGAACAGGCCGCCAAAGCGCAAGCCGCTCACGAGAATGCGGCCAGGCCCATGCCCGCCGAGCCCAGCGCCAAGGGCCCACCCACTGCGCAAGGACATGGACCACAAAAGGCACGCGACCTGCAGACGGAAGAAGAGTTGCGCCGTGCCGAAGAGGCGGCAAAAAAACATTGATTGCGGCAACGGATCGATTCCCATGCGGTCCGTGCGCAATCTGACAGATGCGAGTTAACGCAACAGCGATACATGCGAACGTCTCTATGGCGTATCGGAGCCTACCGGGTGCCAATTTGTGATTCGCCCGCACTTTGCAGCGAGTGCGCATTTTGGAGGGCGTCCGCGCGGCGACGTTGTGCATACAGCTGCATTTGCTGCCGCACGGCGATGAAAGGCGATCGGTGGTCCGTGCATTTGCATGTGCGCCCGGATAGCTGCGTTTCATTTGTTTGCGGGCCCTTACCACAGGTCCTTGCCATCCCCATCCACAGAACCTGTGTGCTGATCTGGGGATAACTCTGTGGCATCTGTGCCAAACCCGCATGTCTATTGACTTTGGGTACCCTGCTTAAAAAGTATGCAGATCGTTTT
>CANBTQ010000348.1 GCA_947372425.1 Comamonadaceae bacterium
AGCTTGTCCATCAAACCGGTAAAGCCGAAACCATCCATCAGCACACCAATGCTGCCCACGATGCTGGCCTTGTCCACATAAATCTTGTCAGCAGCCACCGCGATGTAATAGGCGGCCGAAGCACAGGTTTCTTCCACCACGGCATACACCGGCTTTTTGTACTTGAGCTTCAGGCGATGGATTTCATCATTGATGATGCCCGCCTGCACCGGACTGCCGCCGGGCGAGTTGATCAGCAGCACCACACCCTGCGTGCCGGCATCTTCAAAGGCACTGCGCATGGAGGCAATCACCAACTCGGCACTGGCTTCCCCGCCGGATGCGATTTCGCCCTTGATTTCAATCACCGCGGTGTGCGGCTTGGACACATCGGCCGGCGCACCGCCGCGCTCCCAGCCGAAGCCGACCAGCAAGGCCACGAACACCAGCCAGGCAATGCGAATGCCATTGCGCCAGCGACGGGCCTGGCGCTGCTCGATCAGCGTGGCCATGGCCAGCTTCTCCAGCGTGGCGCGCTCCCAACCGGCCGCACTGTCGGGCAGGCTGCTTCCGGCGGCGTGGGTGCCGCCTTCAGCGGTGGAACCTGAGGAGGTTGAAAATTCGGTCATGTCAGAAGCTCACGGGTTGCAGATTGTGGGCAGTATGCCAGTGCACTACGCCATCACGCTCAGAGGTCTCAATCTTGATCAGCCCACCGCGGCACGGACCGCCCTGGCAAGCGCCCGTCCTCGGGCTGTAGGTTGCGCCATGGGTGGAACAGATCAACCAATGCCCGGTCAGATCAAAAAACCGATTAGGCTGGTAGTCCATCTCCATAGGCACATGGGAGCAGCGATTCAAATAGGCATGTACCGCGTTGTCGTAACGAATGGCAAAAGCCAGGCAGGACTGCCCGCAATAAACCACATCAAAGGGCACGGCCTCGCCACTGTTGACCAGGGCGTCCGCGTTGCACAGCGCAATCACCTGCGGCTCAAACCCGTCGGTCAACCTTGCACCCGTTTCAGCCATGGGCCAGCAGCCACTGCTGCAACTCTGCCACCGAATGGGCCACAAACAGGGGCGACAGCGCCACAAAATCCGCATGGTCGTGCGCGCCGTAGCTCACGCCCACGCTGGGACAACCGGCATTGCGCGCCATCAGCAAATCGTGGGTGGTGTCGCCAATCATCAGCAGACGTTCGGGCGGCACGCCAAATTCCGCCATCAGTTCCTGCAGCATCAGTGGATGCGGCTTGCCGGCGGTCTCGTCGGCGGTGCGCGAGGCATGGAACAGGCCCTGCAGTTCATCCCGCACCAGGGTTTCGTCCAGCCCGCGACGGCTTTTTCCGGTGGCCACGGCCAGGAAGTGTTGCCGGGCTTTGAGCGTATGCAACATGGGCAGCACGCCCGCAAACAGGCTGATGTCGTTCTGGTGCCGGGTGTAGTGGTGCTTATACCGCTCGCCCAGCAGTGGGTATTTGTCCTTAGGCACATCCGGTGCCGCATGGGCCAACGCGGCCATCAGGCCCATGCCGATTACATAGGAGGCATCGGTGTCGCTGGGCACGGTGCCGCCCACATCGCGCACGGCCTCCTGGATGCAGCGCGTGATGATGGCCGTTGAATCGAACAGCGTGCCGTCCCAGTCGAAGGCAATCAGGTCAAATTGGCGCACGGGCGCCGCCGGTGATTTGGGCATGGATGTTGGCTACTCAGCGCTGGGGGGCAGGGCATGCCGCAGGAATGCAGCAAGTTCAGCCGGCAATTCTGCCTTCAATTCCACACGCTCACCCGTCAAAGGGTGTTTGCACTCAAAGCGCCAGGCATGCAGAAACATGCGCTTGAGGGCACCCGAACCACCGGCTTTGGCCAACTCCTTGTTGACTTCAAAGTTGCCATACTTGTCATCGCCCGCAATCGGCATGCCCTCAGAAGCCAGGTGCACCCGGATCTGGTGCGTGCGCCCGGTCTTGAGAGTGACTTCCAACAGCGAGTAAGCAGGGGAAACACCCGGCGCACTGGTACCGCGCAGGTTCACCAGGGTCAGCGAAGGCATGCCGTCCGGGTTGTCCTTGGCAACCACCCGGACACGGCGCTCACCGGCGTCAAGCTGGCCTTCCTTGCCGGGCAGCACATATTTTTGCAGCGGCTTGCTCAGCACCTTGAGCTTTTCCGGCCAGTTGCCCAGCACCAGGGCCAGATAGGTCTTGCCGGTTTCGCGCTCGCGGAACTGGTTCTGCAACTTTTTCAGCGCGCTGCGCCGTTTAGCGATCAGCAGAATACCCGAGGTTTCCCGGTCCAGCCGGTGCACCAGTTCCAGATAGGGTGCGCGCGGGCGGGCCATGCGCAGTTGTTCGATCACGCCAAAGCTCACGCCGGAGCCGCCATGCACGGCAACGCCGGCCGGCTTGTTGATGGCCAGGAAACTGTCGTCCTCAAACAGAATCGGAAAATGCTTGGCCGGCGCGAGGCCGCCAGCCGAGGTGGCGGCGCTGCCGCCCTGCCCGCTGCTGGCCGCCTTGGCCGCCTTGGCCGACAGCGCTGCCATGGCCTGGGCCTTTTCTTCGGCACGCTCCGACGCCCGCACGGGCGGCAGGCGAACCAGATCGCCCTCGGCAATCCGGGTGTCAGCATTGACCCGACCCTTATTGATACGCACCTCACCGCTGCGGATGATGCGGTAGACATGGGTTTTGGGCACGCCCTTGAGGTGGCGCATCAGGAAGTTGTCCAGGCGTTGGCCGGCCGAGTCCTCGTCGACGGTAAGTGTTTGTGATTGGGGAGCGGTGGTGGTCAGATTGGCCCCTATAATGTGTTTCACTAGCGACGCGCTGTAAGTGGTTGATTTAGCTGGAGTTTAGTCCACACCCCATTTACCGCAACGCTGGAAGGTCGATGCCGCCGTCTGCAACAGCCTGTAAATCCCCCGCCACCTGCGTGGGATGGCAGTCTGCCAAGCGGTCAATCCGACGAATTGAAACCCTGATACGGAATACCCCAAGTTTGCAAGCCCACGGTTTGCAAACGGATAAAAAACGAGATGTTTGTGTTGTGGAGACTATTGAGCATGTGCCTGCGGTGCGTTATCGCGCAGCCCTTCGCCGTGCGTCTGCCCGCAACCCGCTTGACCACGGTGACATTTGCCTCCCTACAGAGCGCACGTTCACAAACTTCCCCCCTCGTTCCCATCCACGTGCCCACGCTTCGACACCTCGTGTAGTTCGAAGTTCTCCGGCAATTCCTCCTCACTTCAGTTCGTCAGTCAGGCACCGTTAGCCCAATTTGGGCATGTACTTACTGAAGAAGGACGCACCCCATGAAACGGATGCTTATCAACGCCACGCAGGCTGAAGAACGCCGCCTGGCCATTGTCGACGGACAAAAACTCCTCGACTACGAAATCGAAATCGAAGGGCGCGAACAGCGCAAGGGCAATATCTACAAGGCCGTCGTCAC
>CANBTQ010000349.1 GCA_947372425.1 Comamonadaceae bacterium
CCGTTCAGCAGCAGCCCCAGCAGCAGGTGCAGCAGTTCATGGACGAAGGTGCCCGGCAACACCAGCAAGGCCCGCAGGCCCGGGTGGCGAATGAGCCGCTTCAGCAAGCACCCGAGCAGCCACGGCGGCACCTGGTAGGCCAGGGCAAACAACAGGGGGTCGCGAATCAAGCGTGACTATCAGTGTGTGGTGCGCGCGGTTAACGGTCCTGCGACAGGTCCGTGTCACTGCCATTGCCGAACAGGTCTGCCAAGGTCTTGGCGCCGTCCGGCCGGGCCGCCGCTGTCATGGGTGTGGCCTTGGGATATTCCTCTGCAATGCGGTCCTCCCAATAGGCGGCAGGCGTGGGCGCACTGCACAGCCTGCGGTACACCTCGGCGGGAACCTGCTGGTAGGACCGCACCGACTGGTTGTCCCAATGCAGGTCGAGCTGCCCGGATGCCGGGTCATAGTCGGCCCTGCGGATCCGGCCGCTGGTGAATTTTCGGGTTTGGATTGGCATGTTGTGTTGGCGGAAACGCGTTCCGTGCGGTGATGCTTTTGCGGGTGGCCAATTCTAGGGTTGCCACCGCTGCCATGCCCACCAGGTCCGACGGCATGCGGCCCGCCGGGCGTGGGCAACGTGGTATCTTTGAACGGCCTTCACATTTCCCAGGGCACGGAGCGACATGGACATGCATGACGATGGGTTGGAGCAGCTGCGGGCCCAGGTCCGCGCCCCGCTGGTGGCCGACAAGGTCACCGAAGACAAAAGGCTGAAGGCGGAAATTCTCCTGATGCGCAGCCACGTCCGGATTGCGCAGGACCGGCCTGGCCACTTTGCTTGCGAGGGCCACTATGGCCGGGGTCTTGCCGAGCACAAGGAGGCCACCCTGTATGACATGGCGACACAGAAACCGATCCGGTGGCAGCCCTACAAGAGCCACCTGGTGGCTGTTCACAGTGTGCTGTGCTGGGCCGTGTTGGGAATCTCGATTGGCTGACAATGCGGTCTATTGGTTTGCACCGCCACCCGGGGTTGACAGCATGAACAGTGAACAGCAAAAAGAGTTTCTGCAGGCGACGGCCTGGTTGCGGCCGTTTACGCGCTGGGCGGCACGCTTTTCTTTCAAGACCAGCGGCTTCCTGCCGGGCGTGATCCGCAATGCGCCCTTGAAACTGGTCAAGGCCCTGCTGGCGCGCCAGCAAAAGCGCATGGAATCGGGCTGCAAGCACGGTTGAATGCGAAGCCGCCCGCCCCGGGCGCAGGCATTGGCTGTTCCTGTGGGTGTCGTTTTCATCCCCAGGAACTGTGAATGGAGCTGTGGATAAGGTCTGTGCATGTCGTGCAAACCCGCATGCCTGCTGGGCTGGCGGACGGTGCCTAAAAAGGATGCAGATCGTTTCGGCCCATGTGCTAGGGCGGCTGCGCACCGGACCGGCGGATGGCCTCCCTACAATCACGCCCTTTGCCCGCCACTTGCCCACGCTATGCACATCACCGTCAACGAAGAACTCAAAGCCTATATCGACCCACTGACGCCGGACGAACATGCGGCGCTGGAGCGCAGCCTGTTGGCCGAGGGCTGCCGCGATGCGCTGGTGCTGTGGGGCGATGTGCTGGTGGACGGCCACAACCGCTATGGCATCTGCCAGAAGCACGGCATTGCGTTTCAGACCCTGCAGAGCACGCTGTTCAGCTCGCTGGAAGACGTGCACCTCTGGATGATCGATCAGCACCTGGGCCGGCGCAGCGTCTCCGACTTTCAGCGCGGTGTGCTGGCCCTGCGCCAGCGCGAGATCCTGGCCGCCCGCCGGCTGCAGGCCGCAGCGCAGGCCGATGCGGTGCCCCGCGTGGACGAAGCCGGCGCCCCCCCAGACGCGGGCGCGCCTGCGTCCGCCCCGCAGCGCCAGAGCCGCGACGACATCGCCCGGCTGGCGCGCCTGAGCAGCAACCAGGTGGTGTTGATTGAAAAAATCCAGAGGCAGGCCAGGCCCGAGGTGGTGGCGGCGGTGAAGTCCGGTGCCATCTCCATCAACGCCGCTGCGGCCGTGGCCACGCTGCCGGAGCAGGAGCAACTGGACGCCGCCTTGGGCGGCAAGCAAGAGCTGCAGCAGGCTGCCAGGCGGGTGCGTGACACCCGCAAGAAGGCCCGCAGCGAAGTGGCTCTGGCGCAGGAGCCCGACAGCGTGGACGCGCTCAGGGCCCGCATCGCCGTGCTGGAGGCCGAGAACGCCGGGCTGCGCGCCGAGCTGGCCGCTCGCGCGGCCTGAGTTGCCGTGGCTGCGCCAGGCAGCCATGCAACATAATCCCCGCTTGATCCACACCATGACCCACCCGGAAAGACCTGCATGAGCGAAGCCCCCGAACGTCCCCCGCTACCCGACCATCTGTCGATTGACCCGCGCAGCCCGCATTACCTGGCCGCCGTGTTTGAACACGACATCGGCATCCGGCTCAACGGCAAGGAGCGCATGGATGTAGAGGAATACTGCATCAGCGAAGCCTGGGTCAAGGTGCCCGCGGGCAAGACGCTGGACCGCAGGGGCAAGCCCCTGCTGATCAAGCTCAAGGGCGCGGTCGAAGCCTTTTACCGCTGAGCGAATGGCCGCCTGTCCGCCTCAGGCCGGCACCGCCGCCTCGGTCAGGTAAAGCAGTCCATCCGGATCCAGCGTGAAGACCGGCGCGTTGTCGGGCCGGCCGTCATGGATGTAGCCGTTGATCCAGGGCGCGTCGGGATTGATGCCACCGGGCGGCAGTGCAATGCTGTCGCAGGCAATCACATCAATCAGGCGCTCCACCAGCAGCCCGAGGTGCTGGCCGCCGCAGCGCACGATGATGGCCACGGCACTGCGCGGGTCGGCCACCGGTGCCTGGCCGCTCAGCAGGCAGGCGTCATACACCGGCAAGATGCTGCGCACGCCCGACAGCGTGAATTCCAGCATGCCGGCGGCCGTCGAGTGGACCGGCGCTGCGGCCATTTGCGTGGCGGCCACCGCCTCCACCACCTGGGCGCTGGCCAGCCCGAACAGCATGCGACCGCATTGCACCACGCCGTAGTGCCGGCTGCCGGCCCGGACATCGGCGCGCGCGCCGGGCAGTGAATACGTGGCCCCCGCCGCCGGGCTGCGGTCCACCGGGCTGAGCAGCACCGAGCGCACATCGTCCCGGTAGCCGTCGCTGATCTTGAATTCGCGGTAGCCCTTGCTGGGTGCCACCCCGGCCAGGTAGGTGGCGCCATTCCATTGGCACAGGCGCGCGCCGGCGCCCGCATCGGGGCTGCTCAGCAGCGCGTTCACAAAGTCCGGGCAGCTGCCCACGGCGGTGCCGGCATCGGTGCTGGACAACACCACGCCTGCCGGGTTGATCAAGAAGCCCTGTACGCCCGGGCCGCCCGGCAGTGCGTCTTTCAGCATGGCCTGCAACTCGTCCTGACAGTTGAAGGCCAGCGC
>CANBTQ010000350.1 GCA_947372425.1 Comamonadaceae bacterium
GTCAATCGTGTTCTTTTCCGAAGCGGCATTGGCCACCTGGCTGGCAGCAGCGGGCTTTTCGTCGGGGGCTGTGCCATCGCGCATGCCTTCCTTGAAGCCTTTGACCGCACCGCCCAGATCCTGACCAATATTTTTGAGCTTCTTGGTGCCGAAAATCATCACCACGATGAGTAGAACGATCAGCCAATGCCAAATAGAAAACGAGCCCATGAATTACTCCTAACGATTAATAACGATTCTAGTCTGCGCGGATAGCCCGCTTGCCCAAGGCGCTAGCCACGCAACCACGGGCGTGGACCACCCATGATGTGAAAGTGCAGATGCTGCACTTCCTGGCCACCTTCGCGACCGGTGTTGGTGGTCATACGATAGCCGCCCTCCGGATAGGGGTTGCAGCCCTGCTCCAAAGCCAGTTGGGGTACCAGGGCCATCATGCGGCCCAACAAGGCGGATTGTTCTACCCCGACCTGGGCCATGGAAGGAATGTGCATCTTCGGGATCAGCAAGAAATGTACCGGTGCCCACGGATGGATGTCGTGAAAGGCAAAAATTTCCTCGTCTTCGTAGACGATTCGGGACGGTATTTGCTTGGCAATAATCTTGCAGAAGATGCAATCCGGGTCGTGCGCAGTGATTGGATGGCTCATGCTTCGGTTCCTATTTCCTGGCCTTTGTTCATGGCCATGAAGCCGGTGACGATGCGGTAGAGAAACCAGATGGAAATGGCGGTCCAGGCAATCCAGCCCGGTACGAACAAGAGCAAAAACAAGGGAAATGTCAGCAGGTACAGCGCAGCGGCAATCAGCACGGTGCGGATGCGCCAGCGAAAGTGGGATGCGTGCCAGGTGCCACGCGCCCGCTCGCGGTTGACCCAATCCAGCACCAGTGCCACCAGCAGAAACAACGGCCCCATTTGCCCGCCGGGCACCATGGCACCCACAGCCACCAGCAGGTGCAACACATAGCTGATGGTTCCCACGGTGTTGAGCGACTGCATTTTTTCCAGGTGCGCCTGGTCTGCGCTCACGGGTGTCGTGAAATCTTCAGTCATGTCTGCCCTTCCTCGCGTGCAATCGCCTTGCGCAAGGCCTTTTCCTCGATACCGCTGGTACCTTCGCGGCGCTGCAACTCGTCAATCACGTCGGCAGGGGTCAGGTCGTAATGGGCCAAAGCGATCATGCAGTGAAACCACAGGTCGGCCACTTCGTAGACGATCTTGGTCTTGTCGCCGCCATGGTCAGCATCCTTGGCAGCCATGACCACCTCGGTGGCCTCTTCGCCAATTTTTTTGAGAAAACTGTCCGGCCCCTTGTGCAGCAGACGCGCCACATAACTGGCATTGGCGTCGCCGCCGTTGGCTGCCTTGCGGCTTTCGATAACGGCGGCCAAACGGGCCAGCGCGTCCTGGGAGGTGGTGGTGGAAGTCATGGGCTTACTTGTAGATGGATGCGGGATCTTTCAAGACCGGTTCGGCACTTTGCCAGGCTCCGTCCTTCAAGATACTGAAAAAACAGCTGTGGCGACCGGTGTGGCAGGCAATGCCGGGCGCGTGGCCCAACTGCGTGACTTTCAGCAGCACCACGTCGTTGTCGCAATCGATACGGATTTCATGCACCGTCTGCACATGGCCGGACTCCTCGCCCTTGAACCACAGCTTGTTGCGTGAGCGGCTGAAATACACGGCACGTCCCAGCTCGGCCGTCTTTTGCAATGCCTCGCGGTTCATCCACGCAAACATCAGGACATCGTTCGTGCCCTGCTCCTGCGCAATCACGGGCACCAGGCCCAGCGCATCCCATTTGACTTCGTCTAACCAGTTCATACGAGGATTGTCCGTGATTTGAAAAATGAAAAGTCGGCAGGGGCAAATGCCTCCTTCAGAGATACCGCGGAACCGGCTTTGCCGGGCCGCCGGTATCGCCCCAGTAGGGGGAAGGCATGGCGACACGCAGTGCGCCAAGTCCGACGGGGGTTGCCACAACTTCCGGGGAAACAGACTTGCGACACGCAGTGCGCAAGTCTGATAGGGGGTAGCTAAATTCTGACCGGGATGCCGCGCTCGGCCATGCGTGCCTTGGCTTGCGCCACAGTGAATTCGCCGTAGTGGAAGATGCTGGCAGCCAGCACGGCATCGGCACCGCCCTGCTGCACACCATCGGCCAGATGGTCGAGGTTGCCCACACCGCCGGAAGCGATCACAGGCACTGAAACCGCATCGGCCACGGCCCGTGTCAGCTGCAGATCAAAGCCCGACTTGGTGCCGTCACGGTCCATGCTGGTGAGCAGAATCTCACCTGCGCCGCGCCGTGCCATCTCGGACGCCCATTGCACCGCATCCAGGCCCACATTTTTTCGACCACCGTGGCTGTACACATCCCAGCCCGGGCCTATGGGCAGGCCATTGACCAGACGCAGCGCGTCCTCGGCACTGCGCCGCTTGGCGTCTATGGCCACCACAATGCACTGCGCGCCGTATTTGTGCGAAGCGTCTTCAATGACCTGGGGATTGGAAATGGCAGCCGAGTTGAAACTGACCTTGTCGGCCCCGGCATTGAGCAGGCGGCGCACATCCTCCACCGCCCGTACACCGCCACCCACCGTCAAAGGAATGAATACCTGGGAGGCTACGGCCTCGATGATGTGCAGAATCAGGTCGCGGCCATCACTGGTTGCGGTGATGTCGAGAAAGGTGAGTTCGTCTGCGCCCTGGTCGTTGTAACGTGCGGCGATTTCCACCGGATCACCGGCGTCGCGCAGTTCCACAAAGTTGACGCCTTTCACGACTCTTCCACCTGTAACGTCCAGGCAGGGGATGATGCGCTTGGCGAGCATCAGCCGTTCAGCTCATCGGCACGCTCTTGCGCAGCAGCGAAATCGAGGTCGCCGCTGTAGATGGCGCGGCCACAGATCACGCCTTCGATACCCTCATCTTCCACATCGCACAGGGCTTCGATATCGGCCATATTGGACAGGCCGCCGGAAGCAATCACTGGAATGGTCAGGGCCTTGGCCAGTTTGACGGTAGCGTCGATGTTGATGCCGCTGAGCATGCCGTCGCGACCGATGTCGGTGTAAATGATGGATTCGACACCGTAGTCTTCAAACTTCTTGCCCAGATCGATGACATCGTGGCGGGTCAGTTTGCTCCAGCCGTCGGTGGCCACCTTGCCATCGCGCGCATCCAGGCCGACGATGATGTGGCCTCCAAAGGCAGTGCAGGCGTCCTGCAAAAAGCCGGGGTTTTTCACCGCCGCCGTGCCGATGATGACGTAGCGCAGGCCGGCGTCCAGATAACGCTCGATGGTGTCCAGGTCGCGGATACCGCCGCCCAGTTGCACATCGACCTCGCTGCCCACTTCCTTGAGGATCTTGCGGATGGCCGCCTCGTTTTTCGGATGCCCTGCAAAGGCACCGTTCAGGTC
>CANBTQ010000351.1 GCA_947372425.1 Comamonadaceae bacterium
GACACCCAACTGGGTGGCACCCTGGGCCGTTACGCTGTCAACACCCTCAAGGGCAAGACCGTGGCTGTGATTGATGACCGTACCGCATACGGCCAGGGCGTTGCTGAAGAATTCAGCAAGGCAGTGGTTGCAGCCGGCGGCAAAGTGGCTGCCAAAGAATTCACCACCGACAAGGCTACCGACTTCAACGCCATCCTGACCACCATCAAGGGCAAGAAGGTTGACGTCGTGTTCTTCGGCGGTATGGACGCCGTGGCCGGCCCGATGCTGCGCCAGATGAAGTCGCTTGGCATCAACGCCAAGTTCATGGGCGGCGACGGCATCTGCTCCACCGAACTGGTGAAGCTGGCTGGTGACGCAATCACCGACAACCAGGTCTATTGCGCTGAAGCCGGTGGCGTTGAAGGCAAGGGCAAGGCTGGCATGGAAGCCTTCAAGGCCAAGTTCAAGGCCAAGTTCGGTACCGAAGTGCAAGTCTACGCACCCTATGTGTACGACAGCCTGAAGCTGATGGTTGCTGCCATGGTCAAGGCCGGTTCTTCCGACCCCGTGAAGTACCTGCCCGTGCTGGCTGCTACCAAAGACTACCCCGGCGTGACCGGCCCCATCTCCTTTGACGAAAAGGGCGACATCAAGGGCGGTGCTCTGACGCTGAAGACCGTTCGCGGCGGCAAGCTGGAAGAAATCGCTGTGATCCGTTAATCACGGCAATCTGTTTTGGCAACGCAAGTTGCCAATCCTGAAAAAGCGCACTGTTATGCAGTGCGCTTTTTTTATGCCCGAATCCGGGGCACGGTGTGAGCACAGCGTGCACGCATAGCCACTTGCACGCCACGTCTAGAATCAACAGCATGAGCACTTCCCCCGCCAACGCCCCAGCCGCAGCCCCTGCTGCCACCGAAACCGTCAAGCCCAGCAACTTTTTGCGCCAGATCATCGAGTCTGATCTGGCCAATGGCACCTATGCCCAGCGCCGCTGGGCCGGCAGCCCGGGCGACGCCGCGCACCATGCCGCGGGCCAGCCCGACCCGGCCAAAATCCGCACCCGCTTTCCGCCCGAACCCAATGGCTATCTGCACATCGGCCACGCCAAGAGCATCTGCCTGAACTTCGGCCTGGCGCGCGATTACGGTGGTGTGTGCCACCTGCGGTTTGACGACACCAACCCGGAGAAGGAAGACACCGAATACGTGGACTCCATCATCGACTCGGTGCGCTGGCTGGGCTTCGACTGGGCGCAACTCGGCCAGGCCGCAGGCACGGCCGCGCCCTATCAGGCCAGCGACTACTTCGGCTTTATGTACCGCGCAGCTGAACACCTGATTGAGGCAGGACTCGCCTATGTGGACGAGCAGACGCCCGAAGAGATGCGCCAGAACCGGGGCGACTTCGTCAAGCCCGGCGTGGACAGCCCGTTTCGCAGCCGCACACCGGCCGCAAACCTGGCCCGTTTTCGCGAGATGCGCGACGGCCAGCATGAGGACGGCGCTATGGTGCTGCGCGCCAAGATCGACATGGCCAGCCCCAACATCAATATGCGCGACCCGGCCATTTACCGCATCCGCCGCGCCACCCACCACAACACCGGCGACACCTGGTGCATCTACCCGATGTACACCTTCGCGCACCCGATTGAGGATGCGCTGGAGCAGATCACCCACAGCATCTGCACGCTGGAGTTTGAAGACCAGCGCCCGTTTTACGACTGGCTGATGGAGCGCCTGTGCGAGGGCGGCCTGCTGGCCAGCCCGCCGCCGCACCAGTATGAGTTTGCCCGCCTGAACCTCACCTATGTGATCACCAGCAAGCGCAAACTGGCCCAGCTGGTGTATGACCACCGCGTCAACGGCTGGGACGACCCGCGCATGCCCACAATAGTCGGCCTGCGCCGCCGCGGCTACACGCCCGAGAGCCTCCAACTGTTTGCCGAGCGCATTGGCGTAACCAAGAGCGACAGCTGGATCGACTATTCCACGCTGGAAGGCTGCCTGCGCGAAGACCTGGAAACCAAGGCCTACCGCGGCTTTGCCGTGCTGAACCCGGTCAAGCTGGTGCTGACCAACTGGGACGAGGTCATGGGCGCTGGCCATCTGGAGCCCTGCACCCAACCCGCCCTGCCCCACGCGGCCGAAGGCGTGGCTGTGCCCACGCGCCACTTCACCATCGGCAAAGAGGTGTGGATCGAGCGCGAAGACTTTGAAGAAGTGCCCCCCAAGGGCTACAAGCGCCTGTTCCCCGGCAACAAGGTGCGCCTGAAGGGCGGCTATGTGATCGAGTGCACTGGCTGCACCAAGGACGCGGCAGGCCATATCACCGAAGTGCTGGCCACCGTCGTGCCAGACACCAAGAGCGGCACCCCCGGCAGCGACCTGGTCAAGGTCAAGGCCGCCATCACCTGGGTCGGCGTAGCCAATGGCGTAAACGCCGAAGTGCGCATGTACGACCGCCTGTTTTTGGATGCGCAGCCGGATGCCGGCGGCAAGGACTTTATTGAGAGCCTGAACCCGAGCAGCCTGAAGGTGGTGACTGCGATTGTTGAGCCCTCACTGGCGAATGCGGTGGCCGGACAGCAGTTTCAGTTTGAGCGACATGGCTACTTTGTGGCTGACCGCGCGGACCATGTGCAAGAGGCCAAGGCGGTGTTTAACCTGGCGGTGGGGTTGAAGGACAGTTGGGGGAAATAAATCGAAAGCTGGCAGCTTCTGCTTCCAAGCAGAAGCTCGGCTCCGACGCCGCCTGCAGCGGGCCACCGGCATTCAACTCTGCGAGCAGTTCGTCCATGGTGGGATTGCCCCCCTGCGCGTGAAGGCAGTTACGCCCTCCTTTGCAGCACGAAGTCCAATACCGCACACACCGCCGCCACCTGCGCGGCAATGCACTGGTCGGGCGTGGCGCGCGGGCTGTCGGGGTAGACCTCGGTGGTGCTGGTGTAGCGTGCGCCGCTGATGCTGGCGCACAGACCCAGCGTCTGCATTGCGTATTCGATAACGCCGGGTGCCACCAGCGGTGAACCGATGATGCCGCCCTGCACGTCGGCCGGGGCGATATGCGTGACGCGCTCCACCGCCCGAATGATGGCCTGCTGGAACTCCGGCTGCGGGTTCTGTGCGTCATCCACCAGATAAAAGCCATCGGGAATGGTACACGGCGTAAACGGCAGGCCATCGCGCGCGGCCACGGCCGGGCGGTATTCGGATTCGTCGCTGTCGGTGGTTTCGTGCAGGTCGATGTGTGCGGCAAACTGGCCGCGCAGGGGCGCCACCAGGCGCATCAACGCAGCCGACTCCTGCGCCGGGCTGTCTGCGCGGAACGAGCGGTTGGGGTCTATGGCGTCAAAGTTCCAGCGCTGGATGCGCTCATAGGCCCAGGGGCTCACGCAGGGCACCAGCAAGATGTTCACCCGGCCCG
>CANBTQ010000352.1 GCA_947372425.1 Comamonadaceae bacterium
AAGCAGCAGCCCTGGCGCGGTCTCGTGTGCAGCGCCCAGGTGGCGTTGCTGGTGGCGGCGGCCTGGTACGGCTTTGTAGGGCTGGCACAGTGGGATCTGGTGGTGTTCATGGTGCGGGTGTGTGTGGCGGCCATCTTCGGCATCTTCATCGTCCTGATTCTTTTCAGGAACCTGCCCTTCCTGACGCTGCCACAACCCCTGCGTGGACTGCTGCTGTGTGCCGGTGCGGCGCTGCTGGCGGTGGCCATGGTGGCGCTCTACTAGGCTGGCGCAAGCCTGCGTTTCGGCTTGAGCAGCGGGGCGCCGTCATACACGCTGGAACTGTGGACCGCCTCGGCCATGCTGGCCATCACCTTTCCGTTGATGGTGGCGTTTGCGGACTACTTTGCCTTCTGGCCGCTTGCCAAACCGGCATGACCCCCGCCCAGGCGGCTGATGGTTAGGCCGTGCCTTAGCCGTGCGTGTGCAGCGCGGCCTGGGCCCTGCGTGCGCGCACGGCTGCTGCCAGCTGCTGCAGCACCGGCAGCGTCTGCGCCATGCTGATGCAGGCGTCGGTTACCGACACGCCGTGCTTCAGCGGCACGCCGGGCGTGATGTCCTGGCGCCCCTCTTCCAGATGGCTCTCGATCATGATGCCGGTGATGCGCTGGTCACCAGCGGCAATTTGCGCCGCCACATCGGCGGCGACCACGATCTGGCGCTGGTGCTGCTTGCTGCTGTTGGCATGGCTCACGTCCACCATCACCTGCTCGCGCAGGCCTGCACCCTTGAGCAGCGCGCAGGCCGCGTCCACATCGGCCTTGGCATAGTTGGTCTGCTTGCCGCCGCGCAGAATCACATGGCAGTCGCTGTTGCCGCGGGTTTCAAAAATCGCCACCTGGCCCATCTTGGTCATGCCCATGAAGGCATGTGCTGCCTGGGCCGCCTGGATGGCATCGCTGGCCACCTTCAGGCCACCATCGGTGCCGTTCTTAAAGCCCACCGGGCACGACAGGCCGCTGGCCAGCTGGCGGTGGCTCTGGCTCTCCGTCGTGCGGGCCCCGATGGCGCCCCAGCTCACCAGCTCGCTGATGAACTGCGGGCTCAGCAGATCCAGAAACTCGGTGGCCACGGGCAGACCGAGTTCCAGAATGTCCAGCATCAGCTTGCGCGCCATTTCCAGTCCCTGGTTGATGGCAAAGCTGCCGTCCAGATGCGGGTCGTTGATATAGCCCTTCCAGCCCACGGTGGTGCGCGGTTTCTCGAAATACACGCGCATCACCACCAGCAGATCGTCTTGCAGGGCATCGGCCTGCACTTTCAATTGCCGTGCGTAGTCCATGGCCTGCGCATGGTCATGGATGGAGCAGGGGCCTACCACCACGATCAGCCGGTCGTCCGCGCCATGCAGCACACGCGAGATGGCGGCGCGGCTGTTTTCCACCAGGGCCTGTGCGGCCTGCGGCACGGGCAGCTTTTCTTCGAGCAGGGCGGGCGTGATCAGGGGCCGCACGGCGCCTATGCGCGTGTCATCGATGCGGGTGGAGTCGTGGGTGGTGAGGGGGGCGGCTATGGATGAGGTCATGCTGCGAATTTTATAGCGTGGGTGCGCAACGCATTCGGGCAAGCGCGCGCTAGAATAAATCACACCTGCAGCGTTTGCCTGCAGGTGCTTGCCGCCAGCTGCCAGAAGAACGTTTTGGCGCTGGCATCCGCCCGTGCATACCAGCGCAGTATCACCGGCACACAGCCTACCGTTTCCTTCCGCTATTGCGTAATTTGTATGCCTGGTGGATGGTGTTCGCAGTTCCCGTCATTCCAATCATGAGGAGCCCACATGTCCATAGAAGTTGTTACCGGCAAAGATGCCACCATCCATTTCGATGCCAGCAAGTGCATCCATTCGCGCACCTGCGTGCTGTCGCACCCGGATGTGTTTGTCCCCAACGTCGTGGGCGCCTGGATTCACCCCGACGCCCAACCGGTGGAGGAGCTGATTCGCCTGGGTCAGAACTGCCCCTCGGGCGCGATCACGGTGCAGCGCAATGCTGCGGCCACGGGCGCATCGGCCGACTCCAACGGCCTGCCCATCGTCAACACCGTGCGGGTGCGCGAAAACGGCCCGCTGGCGGTGGAGGCCGAACTTCGTATCCAGGGCCAGCCGCAAACCAACCCGCGCGCCACCCTGTGCCGCTGCGGCCAGAGCAAAAGCAAGCCGTTTTGCGACGGCAGCCATGTGGCGGCAGGCTTTGTTGCAACGGGTGAGCCGGCCACGGCCTCCTTTGAAGCCCTGGCCGTGCGCAATGGGGCACTGGATGTGCAGCCGCTGCCCAATGGCCCGCTGCGCGTGGTGGGCAACCTCGAAGTGGTGAGCGGCACCGGACGCACCTGCAACAAGGTGACCGAGACCTACCTGTGCCGCTGCGGCAATAGCAAGAACAAGCCCTATTGCGACGGCAGCCACAAGGCAGCAGGATTTCAAGCATGAACAAAAGCCGGCTGGAAGCCTTTAGCGATGGCGTCATCGCCATCATCATCACCATCATGGTCCTGGAAATCAAAGTGCCGCATGGCGAGCATCTGAGCGACCTGCTGCCGCTGTGGCCGGTCTTTCTGAGCTATGTACTGAGCTTTACCAACGTGGGTACCTACTGGGTCAACCACCACCACATGTTGCATGCCACCAAGCGTGTCAACGGCCCCATTTTGTGGACCAATATGAACCTGCTGTTCTGGTTGTCCCTGATGCCCTTTACCACCGGCTGGATGGGTGAGAACCACTTTGCTGCCATCCCCATGGCGCTGTACGCACTGGATCTGGGGCTGTGCGGTCTGAGCTATGTGTTGTTGCAGCAGCAGATCATCCGGGCGCACGGCAAGGATTCGGTTCTGGCCAGTGCGATTGGCAAGGACACCAAAGGCAAACTGTCCATGGCAGGCTATGTGCTGGCCGTGCCACTGGCGATGCTCGACATGACGGCAGTGGCCGGAGCCCTGCTGGTGGCCATCGCCTGCATGTGGCTGATTCCGGACCGGCGGATTGAACGCAAGCTGGTCGACGAATAGGGCGCCGTAAAACGCCCTGCCGCAGGCCGCAGGGCTTCACTGCCGCTGCGGCTTTTCTTTGCGGTCGTCGCTGGGCGACAGCGCATAGTGGCGCCGGTAGGCGCGCGAAAACGCCGAGGCCGAGGCAAAGCCGCAGGCCAGTCCCACTTCAATCACGCCCATGCTGCTCTGGCGCAGCAGGTGCCGGGCGCGCTCCAGGCGCAGGCGCAGGTAAAACTGCAACGGGCTCACGCGCAGGTGGTCCTGGAACAGACGCTCCAGCTGGCGCCGTGTGACGCCAATGGCTGCCGCAAGCGCCTCGCTGGACAAGGGTGTTTCGATGTGCTGCTCCATGCGTTCGATCACCTGCAC
>CANBTQ010000353.1 GCA_947372425.1 Comamonadaceae bacterium
CCCAGATCGGAAATCTTGGGGTCGTAGACCGAATTACCGGCCGAGCGCATGGAGGCGCGCACCAGCTTGCTGGCAACGGCGGCTTCCCAGTCTTCGGGCACGCGCTGGCCGGTGGTGACGCCGCGCAACACCAGTTGGTGGCGGATGGCCACGTCAATGGCCGGGCCGAGCTTCACGGCCTCGTCGATCTTGGAAAAAATCACCTGTTGCGCCGTGGGCTGCTTGAAGTTGGCCACCGTGTCTTCCAGCGTGTCGCCATGGCCGCCGGCATTGAGCACCAGCAGGCGTTTGACACGGGGAATGTCCAGCAGGTCCATCATTTCGCGCTTGCGCGGGTCACGCGGGGCCAGGCCGGTGGTGTCGATCAAGACCATTTTCTTGTTCGACAGCAGACCCAGCAGGTCCTGCAGTGCGGCGCGGTCATGCGCCAGGTGGGCCACGATGCCCAGCATCTTGCCGTAGGCGCGCAGTTGCTCCTGTGCGCCCACGCGGTACGAGTCGAGCGTGATCAGTCCAACGCTGCTGGGGCCGTGGGTGCGCGCGCACAGGCCGGCCAGCTTGGCTGCGGTCGTGGTCTTGCCAACGCCGGTGGCACCGACCAGGGCGAACACGCCACCCTCTTGTTGCAAGGCGGGGCCGTTGGCGTCGGTGTGCAGATTGCGTTCCAGCACGTCCATCACCCAATGCATGGACTGGGCGGCGTCGGCGGCCTCGGGCATGCGTTCCAGAATCGTGCGCGACAGGGTGGGCGAGAAGCCGGCCCGTATCAGCTTGAGCATCAGGTTGGCCTGAATCGGGTTCTGCCGTGCTTGGCCCAGCCAGTTGAGGGTGTTGAAGCGGTCTTCAATCAGGTCCTTCATGGCATTGAGTTCGCGGCTGATGCTGGGCGACATGCCCTGGGGTGCCAGCGACTCCAGCTCGGCGCGCGCTGGCAGACCGACTTTGATCGGGGCTGGCCGGGCTTCGGCTGCGGCCTGTTGCGCACTGGCGTTCGAGGGGGAGATGTTCGGACGCGGGTCCTGCGGGCGCGACTCGGGCGCCTCGTCGCGCGGGATGCGGATCAGCTTGTTGTTTTCTGCGCCTTCTTCCTGGCGGCGGCGGGCCATGCGTTCACGCACATAGTCCTGGAAGGAGAGGGTGCTCATGGCGAGCTGGTCGGCATCGTCTTCCACCGCGGTGGCCACTTCCTTGAAGCTGGGTTCGGCAGTGCGCGGCTGCGCGGCGGGCTGGCGGCCCGGGTTGTGGCCGGACTGCGCGTAGCCAGCGCCATCCTGGTCGAGTGCGGCCAGGCTGTCTTCGCCGGTGGCCACCACCTCGACACCGTTTTCGATCGGGCGGTTGGACAGGATCAGCGTGCCTTCGCCAAAAGCCATGCGGGCCTTGGCCAGGGCTTCACGGGAGGTTGCAGCGGTAAAGCGTTGGATGTTCATGTGGCACCTCTAAGAATCGGACCAATGCGGATGGTGTGGGTTTCGGGGATTTCGCTGTGCGCCAGCACTTGCAGGCGCGGCGCCACGCGGCGCAGCAGCCGGGCAATGGAGCCGCGGATCTGGTCGGGCACCAGCAGGCAGGGCGGTACGCCGATTTCTTCCTGGCGCATGGCGGTTTCGGCGGCGGTCTTGGACAGCATGTCGGCCACGCCCGGGTCCAGTGCCGGGCCGGCCGTGTTGCCCAGGGCCTGCACCAGCAGGCGCTCCAGACCGGGGTCAATGGCGATGACATTGAGCTCGCGCGTCGGACCGTAAATCTGCTGCACGATGGCCGGAGACAGGGCAATGCGCACGCGCTTGGCCAGCTCCACCGGGTCGCTGGTGGACGGGGCGTGCTCGGCAATCGATTCGATGATGGTGCGGATATCGCGGATGTGCACCGACTCGTCCAGCAGCAGTTGCAGGACCTTCTGGAAGATGGCAATCGGGACCAGCTTGGGCACGACCTCTTCGATCAGTTTGGGGGCCAGTTTGGCGACGTGTTCCACGAGTTGTTGGGTCTCTGTGCGGCTGAGTAACTTGGAGGCTTGAACCTGCATCAAGTGTGACAAATGGGTGGCCATGACGGTCTCTGAATCAACCACGGTAAAGCCGGCCATTTGCGCTGCTTCCTTCTGCTTGTCGTCGATCCAGTGTGCTGGCAAACCAAAGGCCGGGTCGGTGGTGGCGGTGCCGATCAGCGGCGTGGTGATGCCACCCGGGTTGATGGCCAGGAACATGTTGGGGAAGGCCTCGCCCTCACCGACGATGACGCCGCGCAGGGTGATGCGGTAGGCGCTGGGCTTGAGTTCCAGGTTGTCACGCACATGCACGGGCGGTGGCAAAAAGCCCACCTCCTGCGCAAACTTGCGCCGCACGCCCTTGATGCGGTTGAGCAGGTCGCCCTGGCGGCTCTTGTCCACCAGTGCAATCAGGCGGTAGCCCAGTTCCAGACCCAACTGGTCCACGGGTTGCAAATCGTCCCAGGTGGCTTCGCCGTCGTTGTTGGCCAATGGTGCCACCACTTCGGTCTCGGTGACCACCGGACGATTGGCCAGCGCCCAGGCGCCGTAGTACAGCACGGCTGCAATCGACAGGAACACAAAGTGCGGCATGCCGGGAATGATGCCCAGCACGAACATGATGGTGGCGGTAATCGCCAGCACGCGCGGCGAGGCAAACATCTGGCCGACGATCTGCTTGCCGATGTCGGTGTCCTTGCCCACGCGCGAGACCACCATGGCCGCCGCCACCGAGATCAACAGGCCGGGAATCTGTGCCACCAGCGCGTCACCAACGGCCAGCAGGATGTAGGTGTTGGCGGCCTCGGATGCGCTCAGGTCATGCTGCAGCACGCCCACGGTCAGGCCGCCAAAGATGTTGATCAGCAGAATCAAAATGCCGGCCACGGCATCGCCGCGCACAAACTTGGAGGCGCCGTCCATGGAGCCGAAGAAGTCGGCTTCCTCGCCGATCTCGGCACGGCGGCGCTTGGCTTCCTTCTCGTCAATCAGGCCGGCGTTGAGGTCGGCGTCCACCGCCATCTGCTTGCCCGGCATGGCGTCCAACGTAAAGCGGGCTGAAACTTCGGCAATCCGCTCCGAGCCCTTGGTCACCACCACAAAGTTGATCACCACCAGAATCGCAAACACGATCAGACCGACGGCAAAGTTGCCGCCAATCAGGAAGTGGCCAAAGGCCTCGATCACGGCACCGGCCGCACCGGCGCCGGTGTGGCCTTCGAGCAGCACCACCCGCGTGGATGCGACGTTGAGCGACAGGCGCATCAGCGTGGTCAGCAGCAGCACACTGGGGAAGGCGGCAAAGTCCAGCGGACGCACCATGTAGGCGGCCACCATCATCACCATCAGCGCCACGGCGATGTTGATGGTGAAGAAGGCGTCCAGCACCATGGGTGGCAG
>CANBTQ010000354.1 GCA_947372425.1 Comamonadaceae bacterium
TGCCCGGCCATCACATGGATTTGCTTGCCCACGCGGGTGGAGCCGGTAAAGGCAATGCAGTCCACATCCATATGCAGTGCCAGCGGCGAGCCGGCCTCCTGCCCATAGCCGGTCACCACATTGAACACCCCTTCCGGAATGCCTGCTTCCAGCGCCAGATCCGCCAGACGCAGGGCGGTAAGAGGCGACTTTTCGCTGGGCTTGAGCACCACCGAATTGCCGCTGGCCAGGGCCGGTGCAATCTTCCAGGCGGCCATGATCATGGGGTAGTTCCAGGGCACGATGACGCCCACCACACCGACCGGTTCGCGCGTGATCAGCGCCAGTGCGGTGGATGGCGTGGGCGCAATTTCGTCATAAATCTTGTCCACCGCTTCGCCGTACCAGCGGATGCAGTTGGACGCGCTGTTCACGTCCACCCCGCGTGCGTACTTCACCGGTTTGCCCATGTCCAGGGTCTCGGTCATGGCCAGTTCATCGCCATGCTGCTGGATCAGATCGGCGAAACGGATCATCACGCGCTTGCGTTGTGCCGGTGCCATGCCGCTCCAGCGGCGGTCTTCAAAGGCCGTGCGCGCCGCGCCAACCGCTGCATCGATGTCGGCGGCACCGCATCGTGCGACCTGCGTCAGCACTCGGCCGTCCACGGGTGAGATGCAATCAAATAGCTGGCCGTCTTTGGCCGCCACGCGCTTGCCGTTGATCAGGGCGCGGCCGTCGAATTGCAAACTTTGGGGTGCGATGCTGCTGCTCATATCGTTGTCTCTTGTGCGGTCCGGTGCTGCAATGAACTGGACACTTCGATGATTCAAAAAGTGGACCCATTGCGGTCCACAAATGCAAACGGGGCCGCATTGCTGCGGGCCCCGTTATCGGTTTTAGCGCAGGTCGGTAATGGCTTAGAAGGAAACCACAAACGAAGTTGCGATGCCAGTCTTGGTCTTCTTGTACGTCACGCCATCGGAATCCAGGAAGTTGTAGCCGGTGCTTTGGTCCACCCGGTACTCCGTCTTCCACTGCGTGTTGGCGTTGATCTGGTAATTGGTCCCCAGCGTCAGGCGGGTCAGGTTTGCACCCGTGGTCGCCAGACCGGTGTTGGGATCCAGATCCTGCACGGTACCGGTGGAGTCCTGGTTCTCCGCACCCAAACCGATGCTGGAGCTACCCGCGTTAAAGGCATAGGTACCACCACCGTTTTTGCGGTTGTCAATGAAGTCGGCACGCGCCAGCAGTTGCAAACGCGGCAAGACCCTGTAGCCCACCAAAGCCGAGATACCGGTCCAACCCGCGTCATCGCCGTTTACCGCAGCATTGCGCTGCATGCCGGTGCTGATCTGACCATTGAAGGCCCAGTCGCCGTGGGTATAACCACCGTCCACCGCATACACATCAAAATTGCGATTCACAGAGCCGTGGGCAATAGAGAGACCGACATAGGAGAACTCATCAATAAACCAGTCACCACGTGCAGCAAAGCCGACCGACCGGGTGTTGTTGGATGAGGCGGCTGCACTGGTGGCAGTCACAACCGTACCGGCGCTATCGGTATGGGGGTCATAGGACGGGTCAATATTCCCAACTATCCATTTCAAGGCATACATTCCACCACTGAAGGTGTGTGCCATGCCGACGCCAGCATACGAGGTGGGCCCGACCAGGTCATAGAGTGCGTTGTGCGAGATCAGCTGATTGCCCAGCGTGGGGTTCGCATTGGCAAACACATATTCGTAACCCTGGTAATCGGGGATCAGTCCACCGATGATGCGGTTTTCCTTGTTCACAGGAATCGAGACCGAAGCCTCGTGCACAGGATAGGCGGTGGAGCCGGGCAAGAGTCGCAGCGTCCAGTCCACGCCCTCGCCGTCCTGCGATTCCTTGGTGAACTGGATCATGGCGCTCTCGCCGCCGTAGCCGGATCCGGCGGATGAACTGAAGTTATGGCTGCGGCCAATATCGTCGTAATTGAATGCCGCTTCAATCGTGCCGTTAATCTTCAGCCCCTTGAAGCCCGCCTTTTCCTGGTCATCCGCCGCAAGGTCCTGCTTCTGCTCAATGCGGTTGACCTGCTGCACCAGGGCCGCGTTGTCGGTCTGGCTGCTCATGGCTTCCACTTTTTGCGTCAGCATTTGCAACTGGGCCTTCAGGGTCTCGATTTCCTTCTTCAGGTCAGCAGCAGACTGTGCCTGCGCACTCACCCAAGGCATTGCACAGGCCAGCGCCACCACAATCATTTTTCTTTGAAAGCTCATTTCATACTCCTGTTTTGAACCCGACATTTATTTAAAAGCAAACCCACACTAATCCACTTTACGGTACGCGGCCGCCATCTCCAGGGCGCGCTTGCGCTCGGCTCTGGACATCACAATGCTGGCCGCAAAGATGCCGATGCTGACCACGGCCACCGTCAGGGTCGCCACCGTATTCACGCTGGGGCTCAGGCCCAGGCGTGCGCGGCTGAAAATGGTGATGGGCATGGTGGTGGAACCCGGCCCATTGAGGAAGGCGGAGATCACCACGTCATCCAGCGACAGCGTAAAGGTCAGCAACCAGGCCGAGGCAATGGCCTGCGAAATCAGCGGCAGCGTGATCAGGAAGAACACCTGCAAGGGGCGCGCTCCCAAGTCCTGCGCCGCCTCTTCCAATGAGGGGCTCATCTCCTGCAGGCGCGACAGCACGATCACCGTGGCGTAGGCCATACCCAGCAGGGTGTGGCCCAGCCAGATGGTGCTGAAGCCGCGTTCGGGGAAACCGAACAGGCGCTGCACGGATACCAGCATCAGCAGCAGCGACAAACCGATGATCACTTCGGGCATCACCAGGGGCGAATTCACCATGCCGGCAAACAGGGTGCGGCCCGGAAAACGCTTGAAACGGTGCAAAGTAATAGCCGCCAGTGTTCCCAGCACCACCGATGAACAGCCGGTAGAAAAAGCAATCCGCAGCGACAGCTTGAAGCCATCAATGATTTCGCGGTCTTCCATCAGGGCCGCATACCAGCGCAGCGACAGTCCACCCCAGTTGGTCACCATGGGACTGGCGTTGAAGCTGAAAACAATCAGCGTCACGATGGGCAGGTACAGAAATATAAACACACCCACCATCCAGGTGGTGGAGGTCAGGCGTCCGGCGTTGATCTTCATGCGCGACCTCCGGTGCTTTCAGCCTGGTATTTGTTGAACAGCGCCAGCGGGATGATGATGAGCCCGACCATCACGACGGCCACACTGGCCGCCATAGGCCAATCGTTGTTGCTGAAGAACTCATCCCACAGCACATGACCAATCATCAGGGTCTCGGGGCCACCCAGCAATTCGGGAATCACAAATTCACCCACGCAGGGGATGAACACCAGCAT
>CANBTQ010000355.1 GCA_947372425.1 Comamonadaceae bacterium
GTGATTTAGTTGTAAGTTGGCAACAAGCAAAAGAATGATCTGAGTCAAACCAAGGGCATAAAGGGTGCAAATGCGTGGCGGCTGCGCGCCTCGATGCGGCCAAACAGACTCTGGGAGTCGTGGCCCCAATCCATCCCGAGCAACTCGCAGCATGATTCTGAAATCCAGCGCATGTGCTTGCCTTCTGCGTGGGACAGGTTCAGGGCCCGGTTGAGCACTTCGCCGATATGCACCACCGCAACCAGAGGCTCGGGCAAGCCTGCGTCCGGTGCATGGTGGTGGCCGATGCCATGGCAGATGTTGTCTGACAAACCCCAGGCGCAGGCCAACCAGCCGCCAATCGTGCAGTGGTCCACGCCGAAGACCTCGCGCTCGGCCACATCGATTTCGGTGTCGCGCTCTTGCGCCGCCCGCCGTGCGGCCGCCAGCCTGACGGGCTCATAGCGTTGCAGCCAGAGTTGCCCGATGTCGTGCAACAGGCATGCAATCAGGGATGCGTCCACACAGACCTCGACATGGGTGTAGTGAGCCACCTCGACGCCGCAGACGGCACAGGCCAGGCTGTGGGACCAGAAGTCGTACTCCTGTGCCGGTGAAAAGTCTTGCAGGAAGCTGGCCAACTTGATGGTCAGTGCCGCCTCACGTACCCTGGCCAGGCCCACCAGCGAGAGGGCGGTAAACACGTCACTCACCGGGGCTCTGCCCTGTGCCGTGGCCGCGCGGTTGCACAGCGAAAGCACGCGTGCGGCAATCACCGCATCGGTTTCCACCTGGCGGCTCAGCAGGTTCAGGCTGGCCTCCGGGTCTTCCAGGGTCTGCATGATCTGCAGCACTACCAGCGGAAAGGCGGGCAGGGCCTCGCAGCTGTCCAGTATGCGCTGTTGAGTGACGGGGCCCGCCATCAGGCACTCCGGTACAGCAGTACCTGGTTGAACAATGCGGCCATGACCGGCCGGCTGATGTCTGCTGTGGCAAATAGGGCCAGCACACTGCGCGCCGCGGTGGCGCTATCCACCGCAATTTCTTCGGCTGAGCGCGTATCTTCGTAGGACACGCAGATGAACTCCACTGCGTGGGCCTGCAACTGCTGGATGTTCTCGGCTGTCAGTGTGCAACCACCGGGAAGCAGCGTACGTTGGAAGCTGTCTTTGACGTTCTCGGCCAGCAGCATGCCGGTCTTGGCGCCTTCAATCGGCAAGTAATGGGTGCGCGTTGGCATTCAGACCCTCCCTGTGGAGGCGTAGCTTATTCCAATTTCATTTTTTAGTGCACTGATTCGCACAAAATGGCGGTGCGCTCCGCAGGCACGTCGCCCGGCTTCGGGCCGCATGCGGTGGGGAAAGTCTGCCTACAGCGTGTCGCGCCGCGCCAGTGCCGGAAACAGTTTCAACCAGGCCGCAGCCACCACCATGGTGCCTATGCCGCCGGTGACTACCGACATGACGGGGCCCCAGAGGGCGGCCACTGCGCCCGATTCAAATTCGCCGAGCTGGTTGGACGCGCCGATAAAGATGGAGTTGACGGCAGACACCCGCCCGCGCATCTCGTTGGGCGTTTCCAGCTGCACCAGGGTGGAACGCATCACCACGCTGACGCTGTCGGCGGCACCGGTGATCACCAGCGCCACCAGGGACACCAGGAAACTGCGCGACAGGCCGAACACCACGGTGGCCAGACCAAATATGGCCACGGCCAGCAACAGCTTGTGGCCCACCTTGCGTTTTAGCGGCCAGCGTACCAGCACCAGTGACATGGCCAGCGCACCCATGGCCGGTGCGCCGCGCAGCAGGCCCAGCCCCACCGGGCCGGTTTGCAGCAGGTCGCGTGCGAAGATGGGCAGCAGCGCCGTGGCGCCGCCCAGCAGCACGGCAAAAAGGTCCAGGGTGGTGGCACCCAGAATCACCTTGCGCTGCCAGACAAAGGCCACCCCGGCGAGCACGCTGCTCCAGCTCGCCGCCACCTGCGAAGGGTTGTGCAGATAGTTCACACCCAGCGCCAGCGCGGCCGCGAGCAGCAGCAACACCAGGCTGGTGGCATAGACGGTTGCCGGCCCCAGGGTGTAGAGCATGCCACCCAGTGCCGGGCCGCAGATGATGGCCGCCTGCATGGCACTGGCGCTGATGGTGACGGCACGCTGCAGCAACAGCGGCGGCACCAGCTGCGGTATCAGCGCCTGTTGTGCCGGCATCTGGAAGGCGCGTGCCATACCCAACAAAACCGACACACCCAGGATCAGTTCGCGCGTGCCGAAGTGGCCATAGATGGCGGCCAGCAGCAGCACCGAAGCCAGCGCCTGCACGGCCATGCAGCCGGCAAAGATGCGGCCACGGTGCAGGCGGTCGGCCACATGACCGGCCGGAAGGGTCAACAGCAGGGCCGGCACAAACTGGAACAAGCCCACCAGACCCAGGTCCCAGGCACTCGACGTGATGTCGTACATATGCCAGGCCAGTGCCACCATCAGCATCTGGTTGGCTGTGGTGCCGCACAGGCGCGCCAGCCAGAAACGCACGAAGGCGCGCTGCGAAAAAAGTTGCGAGAGGCTTTCGCCCTCGATTTCGTGTCTGCCCACCGCAGGTCTTACAGGGGTGCGGCGTCCGCGTCTTCTGCGGGAGCCGCGTCAGGGGCGGCGGCAACGCGGCTGGCAGCAGCGCCGTTGCCTTGGCCACGCGGGGAAATGCTCAGCGTCGACTGGCGCACGGCGGCCTTTTCACCGGCTCCGGCAAACTTGCTGTACTTGCCCAGAATGCCCACCAGCTGCGCATAGACGCGCGGGTTGCCGGCCATGCACTCCTGCTGGTCCAGAAAGTCGGCTTCGCCGGAAAAATTACCCACCAGGCCACCGGCCTCTTGCACCAGCAGCGAGCCGGCAGCCACGTCCCAGGGCTGCAAGCCCTTCTCGAAGAATCCGTCGGTATAACCGGCGGCCACATAGGCCAGGTCGAGTGCGGCAGCGCCCGGGCGGCGCAGGCCGGCGGTGCGGCGCATCACTTCGCCCATCATCACCAGGTACTGGTCAAAGTCGTCGCCTTCGCGGTACGGGAAGCCGGTGGACACCAGCGACTCTTTGAGCTGCGTGCGCTTGGAGACGCGCAGGCGGCGGTCGTTCAGGTAGGCGCCGCGGCCCTTGGTGGCGGTGAACAGGTCGTTGCGGGTGGGGTCATAGACCACCGCTTGCTCGACCTTGCCGCGCACGGCCAGCGCAATGCTCACGCAGTAGATGGGCAGGCCGTGGATGAAGTTGGTGGTGCCGTCCAGCGGATCGATGATCCAGACGAATTCGGAGTCCTGGGCGCCATGTTCGCGGCCCGATTCTTCGGCCCAGATGCCGTGGCCGGGATAGGCGGTGAGCAG
>CANBTQ010000356.1 GCA_947372425.1 Comamonadaceae bacterium
AACGGTCACATTGATCAGGACCTGTTCGATGTGTTCGTCAAGGAAGGTGTTTACCTGCGTTATGCCGAGCAGTTTCTGGATCCCTGGCAAATCGACGAGGTCAATCCGCAGGCCTGGCAATAGCGCTTGCAGCAATACGTGCAAGCCGGGCTTGGCCATCGGCTTGCAGGGTGATCCGCACGACTTCGGCGCGTGCCGGTGTGGCCGCCACATCCCAATCACTCAGCACGGTGCGCAACCTGTCTGGCCCCAGACGGTGCTGCGCCGGTTTGTGCGTATGCCCATGCAGCAGGTGCAGTGCCTGTGCATCGGCGAGCAGCGCCAGTGCTGCAGCGGCATCCACATCGGCATATGTGGCGCCCGATTGCTTACGTGATGCGCTGGCCTGCCGCAGACCGCGTGCAATGGCCTGCCGCTCTGCCAGCGGCTTGGCGAGAAAGGTTTGCTGCCATGGTGCACTGCGAACCTGCCGGCGGAACTGCTGGTAGTCGTGGTCATCCAGACAGAGTGCGTCGCCGTGGCTGAGCAGCCAGCGTTGTCCGCCGAAGTCCAATACCGACGGATCAGGCAGAGCCGTGGCATGGCAAGCGGTCATCAGTGACGGCCCCATCAGGAAATCCCGATTGCCCTGCATGACGAACAGCGCCAGCCGCTGACCCGCCTGACTCAATAGAGCGACGCATTCGGCCTCAAAGGAATCTGCAAGCTGCGCAGCATCGTCACCGACCCAGACTTCAAACAAATCACCCAGGATGAACACTGCGTCCGCAGTAGTTGCTTGCAGATAGCATTCAAAGGCCGCAAAAGTCGCGCGGTCTTCGGGGTGCAGGTGCAGGTCGGAAATGAAGTCCGCGCACTGCCACGCGGATGGAGCAAGCAGTTCCATCCTCGTTCGATCAGCGCTTAAACCAGAACGGCTTTTTCGATGACCACGTCTTCTGCGGGCACGTCGTCGTGGTAGCCCTTGCGGGTGGTCTTCACGGCCTTGATTTTGTCGACCACCTCTGCGCCGCCCACCACTTTGCCGAATACCGCGTAACCCCAGCCTTGCGACGTGGGGGCGGTGTGGTTCAGAAAGCCGTTGTCCGACACATTGATGAAGAACTGGGCTGTGGCCGAGTGCGGGTCACCGGTGCGTGCCATGGCCACCGTGTAGTTGGCATTTTTCAGGCCATTGTTGGCTTCGTTTTCAATCGGTGCTTCGCAAGGCTTTTGCGCCATGCCGGGTTCCATGCCGCCGCCCTGAACCATGAAGCCCGGGATCACGCGATGAAAAATCGTGTTGTTGTAATGGCCCTTGGCTACATAGGACAGGTAATTGGCGACCGACTTGGGTGCCTTGTCCTGATCGAGTTCCAGGGTGATGACACCGTAACCGGTAACGTGTAGTTCGACTTTGGGGTTGCTCATGATTTATTTCACCAGGGTGGCGGAGTTGATAAGAATAGGGGTGACTGGAACGTCTTGCCGGCCGGTGGGAACGGCGCGGATCTTGTCGATGGTATCCATGCCGGCCGTGACCTTGCCGAAAACAGCGTAGCCGTAGCCGTCGGGCGAAGGCGCGTTCAGGCTGTTATTGTCCACCACGTTCACAAAGAATTGCGCTGTGGCGGAGTTGGGGATGCTGGTGCGTGCCATGGCAATGGTGCCGCGGTCGTTCTTCAGGCCGTTTTTGGCTTCGAGAGGAATCGGCTCCCGCGTGGCCTTCTGGTTCATGTCCGGCGTGAAGCCGCCACCCTGGACCATGAAGTTGCCGATAACGCGGTGGAAGATCGTGCCGTTGTACTGCTTGTCTTTCACATATTGCAAAAAGTTTTCCACTGTCTTGGGCGCCTTGTCCGGGTAAACCTCAACCGTGAAGTCTCCCAGGCTGGTCTGGAATTTGACTTGGGTTGCCGCCTGGGCCTGGGCTGCTGTATTGATCAGCAAGGCGGTGGTCAGGCCGACCAACAGGCGGCGGCTGATGCGCGTCATAGTCATTAAAGCGTTCCTTCAAAAAATATTTTCCACTGGCCATTTTGCCGGGTCCAGTATTGTCGCTTGGTCCAGCCGGTGCGCTTGCCAAGTTCCACTTCGCCAAATGTTACGACCATGGTCTCGGCGCTGTCCGTCCAGCGCAAGACGGTGGTGTCCTTGAGTTCAACGGAGTGCCCGCGGATCTTGCTCAGCTCCGTCTGCAAAACCCCGGACCATTGTTCCCGTGTCTTGCCATAGCTGTTGAAATCCGGTGCGTAAAAGGAGAGCAGTCGCTCCAGATTGCCCGTTACCTTGGCATCACGCCAGGCCTGCAGGGTATTGTCGAAGGGCTTGCCTTCTGTCTTGGCGATCCTTTGATCGATCCATTGCAACTGGTTTGCAATGACCACCGGCGTGCTGCCGACCTCCACCGTTTGAATGATGTGGTGCAGGTCGGGATTGGCCATCACCAGGCAGCCGTCGGATGCCAGGGGTGCCCGCGAAAACTGGTTGGGCGGCGTACCGTGCAACCAGATGCCGCCACCGGTTTTGCCGCGTTTGGCATCCAGCATATTGAGGTAATTGATGGGCAGTGCGCCTGAGCCGTAAAAGTCCTTGAGTGACTTGGCGTCCAGGTGGCTGGTGATGTAGTACACACCCAGCGGCGTACGCTGATCGCCTTGTGTCGTCTTGGAGACGCCGGCCTTGCCTACCGAGGTGTAGTAATCGGCTATCAAAACCAGGCCGTTCGCACGGTTTTCAAAGAGGTAAAGCCTGGAGCGCGACGCATCGACTGCAATTGCATGTTTGGTGTTCCTGGCAATGGCCAGAAATTGCGAAGGGATAGTGCCGGCCAGGGGCCGCTCTCTGCGCGCCTTCATGCGTTTCTGAAATTCTTCCCGCAAGTCTCCCAGCGCAGTGCCTGCGCTTGCGGCCAATGTGGGCGGCATGTCACCCAGCTCCTGGAGCGGACGCATTCTGGCGGTCAACAGATCCCCGTAGACCAATTGGGCCAGTTGGAAGTTGGGATAGTCCTGCACCACCTGGCCAATTTTTTCCAGGGCTTCGCGGCTGTGGCCGTTGACCATCACCTGGTAACCCACTACCAGGCGAGCCTCGGCCAGCCCATTGTCGGATGCGGTTGGCGCCGTGTGGGTTGCCGGCACCGCTGCTTTGGCATGCACATGCTTTGTGCTTGCAAAAACAGGGAGGTGCAAGGCGAGCAATACAAGCCCCAGCAGGCTTGACCAGCCGCATGGCGCAGATATGGATCCCCTGCACCGGATGGCTGGCCAGGGAGCAGGCGCACAGCGGAAGATCAATTTCCCACGGTCTCTTTGAGGATCAGCCAGCCTTCGCCGGATTTGGTGAATTCCA
>CANBTQ010000357.1 GCA_947372425.1 Comamonadaceae bacterium
GCCCTGGGTGTGAAGGAAGGCAATATGGTGCTGGAGCTGATCCGCCGCGTGCGCGACAAGGGCCTGCCGGTGGTGCTGATCTCGCACAACATGCCGCATGTGTTTGAAGTGGCCGACCGCATCCACATTGCCCGCCTGGGCAAGCGGGCCGCGGTGGTCAACCCCAAGAAAATCAGCATGAGCGACACGGTAGCGGTCATGACGGGTGCCAAGTCGCTTCGTGATCTGCCCGAAGACGCACTGGCGCACTGACGATGGCTGCAAGCATTCAAGACCCCATCGCCACGTTGCGCGCCTTGCTGCCGCCGCCGGGCAGTGCGCGCGTGGTGGTCGGGCTGGTGGGCCTGCCGGGCGCGGGCAAGAGCACCCAGGCGCGCATCTGGGCCGAGCGGGTCAATGCCCAGGCGCCAACCGCCGTGATGCAAACGGTGGGCATGGATGGCTTCCACCTCAGCCTGGCTGCGCTGGCGCAACTGCCGCCACCCTGCAACGATGCGGCCCGCCGGGGCGCCCCCTGGACCTTTGACGCCCACCAGTTGGCCCGCAGCCTGGTGGAACTGCACCGGCAGGACAGCCAGGGCAACTATGCACCCGTGCGATGGCCCGACTTTGACCATGCGGTGGGAGAGGCCGTGCCGGGCGCCATTGCGATAGCGCCCTCAATCCGCTTGGTACTGGTGGAGGGGCTGTACCTGCTGTTGCCGGACCCGCCATGGAATTTGAAAAATTGCTTCGATCACCTCTGGTTTCTGGATGAAAGCATGGACGTCGCCATGCAGCGCCTGGTCCGCCGCCACTGCCAAAGCTGGGGGATCACCGAGGCAGAGGCCATCACAAAAATTGCGGTGAACGACAGGCGCAATGCAGAGATTGCAGACCAGACCCGGCACCTTGCACACGCGCTGGTGGCACCGGTATCGATTGAGCTTTCCACTCCAACTTGAAATGAATACACATGACCCAACCCATGACACAGCTTGAAGCCCTGAAATCCCTGACCACGGTGGTGGCCGACACCGGTGACTTTCATCAACTGGCCGCTTTTCAGCCCCAGGATGCCACCACCAATCCGACACTGATTTTGAAAGCCGTTCAGAAGCGCGAGTACGCACACCTGTTACAGGAAGTGGTTGAAAGAAACCGGTCTCTCAGCCTGGAAGAAACCGTGGACCGCCTGCTGGTGCGCTTTGGTTGCGAAATACTGCAACTGGTTCCTGGACGGGTGTCCACCGAGGTGGATGCCCGCCTGAGTTTTGACGAAGAGGCCACTTACCAACGTGGCAAGCGGCTGATGGCAATGTACAAGGCCGAGGGCATACAGGCCGACCGGGTGCTGATCAAGGTGGCGGCGAGCTGGGAGGGAATTCAAGCGGCAAGACGACTCGAACTGGACGGAGTCCACACCAACCTCACGCTGCTTTTCTCGTTCTGCCAGGCGGTTGCCTGCGGCACGGCCAAGGTCCAGCTGATCTCGCCTTTCGTGGGGCGCATCTATGACTGGGCCAAGAAGAATGCCGGTGGCGCATGGCTTGAATCGGAACACCAACTGGACAAAGACCCGGGCGTTCAATCGGTACGCCAGATTTTTTACTACTACAAAAAGTTTGGTATCCAGACGGAAATCATGGGTGCGAGCTTTCGCAATGTCGGTCAAATTCTTGCGTTGGCGGGCTGTGATTTGCTCACCATCAGCCCGGATCTTCTTGCGCAACTCTCGGCCCACACGGCACCGGTCGCGCGTGCACTCGACGCCGAGGACGCCAAGACCATGCGCCTGGATGAAGTTCAGTTCAGTGAGTCTGCATTCCGATTTGCCATGAATGAAGATGTGATGGCAAGCGACAAGCTTGCGGAGGGCATACGCGGCTTTGTAGCTGATGCGCGCAAGCTCGACCAACTGCTGCTCGATGCTGGCCACGCTCAAACCACGGCAAGGTAGCGAGAAGTGAAGAACACCACGCAAATGGCATGCGCCATTCGTGCGCTCGCCATGGATGCCGTACAACAGGCCCACTCGGGGCACCCCGGTGCCCCCATGGGCATGGCCGATATGGCCGTCGCATTGTGGGGCACGCACCTGCATCACAACCCTGCCAATCCGCTGTGGATCAACCGGGACCGCTTCGTGCTGTCCAACGGCCACGCTTCTTTGCTTCTGTACGCCGTGTTGCATCTGACAGGTTACGACCTGCCCATGGATCAGCTCAAGAATTTCCGGCAACTGCACAGCAAAACGCCGGGTCACCCCGAGAGGGGAATCACCCCGGGTGTGGAAACAACCACCGGCCCCCTGGGTCAGGGCCTCACCAACGCGGTGGGCATGGCATTGGCGGAAAAACTGCTCGCAAAGGAGTTCAACCGCCCGGGTCACACGGTGGTGGACCACCACACCTATGTATTCCTTGGTGACGGTTGCCTCATGGAGGGCATCAGCCAGGAGGCCGCATCATTGGCCGGTGCCTGGAAGTTGGGCAAGCTCATCGCGCTGTACGACGACAACGGCATCTCGATTGACGGCCCGGTGCTTCCCTGGTTTGCCGACAACACGGCGCTGCGCTTTCTGGCCTGCGGCTGGAATGTGGTGGGGCCGGTGGACGGCCACGATGCGCACGCGGTGGCAGAGGCCATTGCCAAGGCCAGACGCAGCGGCAGCGGGCCCACCCTGATTCTGTGCAAGACCCGCATCGGCGAGGGCAGCCCCAGCCGTGCCGGCACCGCCCAGGCCCATGGTGAGCCCCTGGGTGCGGAAGAAATACGGCTGACACGCGAAGCCATTGGCTGGAGGCAGCCGCCATTTGAAATTCCGCCGCAAGTCTATGCAGACTGGGACGCCAGAGAACAGGGCGCGCGTCTGGAGTCGGCCTGGAATGCGGCATTTGCCGCCTACCAGATGGCGCATCCCGCCTTGGCGAGCGAACTGTTGCGGCGCATGCAGGGCGAGCTGCCGCCCGACTTTGCGCAGACCGCTGCCGGCACGCTGATGGCGGCCTGCCAGCAAAGAGAAACCCTTGCCAGCCGCAAAGCCTCGCAGCGCACCCTGGAATCCTTCACCGCAGCGGTGCCGGAGCTACTGGGAGGCTCTGCCGACCTGACGGGATCCAACCTCACGAACACGCCAAGCACACCCAAATTGCGCTTTGCGGCCAACGGCGACGTGGAGCAGGCGGTGGATGCCCTGGGCAAGCCGGCAGGCGGGCGCCACATCAACTACGGTGTGCGCGAATTCGGCATGGCCGCCATCATGAACGGGCTGGCGCTGCACGGCGGCTTCATACCCTATGGCGGCACCTTCCTGACTTTCAGCGACTACAGCCGCAACGCGCTGCGCA
>CANBTQ010000358.1 GCA_947372425.1 Comamonadaceae bacterium
CAGCGTGCGAAAGCCCATAAATTCCGTATGCGCTTGGGCCGCCCGGATTGAATTCAACCGACTTGGCCCTAACATCCATCCTGACGCGCGAGGAACGCGCCGCATTTTGAGGACACCATGAAGCGCATATTTCTATTCATCCTGACCAACGTATTGGTGGTTGCCGTGCTGGGCGTTGTGGCCAGCCTGCTGGGCGTGAATCGCTACCTCACAGCCAATGGCCTGAACCTGGGTGCCCTGCTGGGCTTTGCCCTGGTCATGGGTTTTGGCGGCGCCATCCTCTCGCTCCTGATCAGCAAGCCCATGGCCAAGTGGACCTCGGGTGTGCAGGTGATTGAACAGCCTCGCAACGCCGATGAGGCCTGGATTGTGGACACCGTGCGCAAGCTGGCCGACAAGGCCGGCGTCGGCATGCCCGAAGTCGGCATCTTCGACGGCGCGCCCAACGCCTTTGCCACCGGCGCCTTTAAGAACTCGGCCCTGGTGGCCGTCAGCACCGGCCTGCTGCAGGGCATGACGCGCGAAGAGATCGAGGCAGTCATCGGCCACGAGATCGCCCACGTGGCCAACGGCGACATGGTCACCATGACGCTGATCCAGGGTGTGATGAACACCTTTGTGGTGTTCCTCAGCCGCGTCATCGGTTATGCCGTGGACAGTGCTCTGCGCAAGAGTGATGACCGCAGCGGCCCGGGCATTGGCTACCTGATCAGCACCTTTGTGCTCGACATCGTGCTGGGATTTGCCGCATCCATGGTGGTGGCCTGGTTCTCGCGCCAGCGCGAGTTCCGTGCCGACGCCGGCTCGGCCCAATTGCTGGGCCGCCGGCAACCGATGGTGAATGCACTGGCCCGCCTGGGTGGCATGACGCCCGGTGAGCTGCCCAAGAGCGTGGCCGCCATGGGCATTGCCGGCAGCATCGGCCAGCTCTTCAGCACCCATCCACCGATTGAAGAGCGCATTGCGGCGCTGCAAAGCGCGCCGCAATAAAAAAGGGGCAGGTCAGGCCCCTTCGATTGGTGGCGCTCGGCTGCCTCAGGCGGCTACCATGGCCCGGCCCATGGCCTCGGCCACCTTGATGCCATCGACACCGGCAGACAAGATGCCTCCTGCGTAACTGGCACCTTCGCCGGCTGGATACAGGCCGCGCACATTGGTGCTTTGCAGGTCTTCGCCGCGCGGAATTTTCAGGGGCGAGGAGGTGCGTGTCTCCACACCGGTGAGCACCGCGTCGGCCATGTCAAAGCCACGGATTTTTTTGCCGAACACGGGGATCGCTTCACGCAAGGCCTCAATTGCGTAGGCCGGCAGACTGGGTGCCAGATCGCCCAGCTTGACGCCGGGCTTGTACGACGGCAGCACACTGGCGAAGTTGCTGGAGGGGCGTGCGGCCAGAAAGTCGGCCACCAGCTGCCCGGGTGCCTCGTAGTTGCTGCCGCCCAGCACATAGGCGCCAGCCTCCAGCTGGCGTTGCAGCGCAATGCCGGAGAGCGGGTGGGCCGCCTTGGGATCGTGCGCGCGCAAGGCCGCAGCCTCCTGCGCATACTGGCGGCCCTTGGCGTCCCCAAAGGCTTGCACGAATGCGGTTTCGTCCTGCGGATAGTCTGGTGGGTCAATGCCGACCACCAGGCCGGCATTGGCATTGCGCTCATTGCGCGAATACTGGCTCATGCCGTTGGTGACCACGCGGCCGGGCTCACTGGTTGCGGCCACCACGGTGCCGCCGGGGCACATGCAAAAGCTGTAGACGGCGCGGCCGTTGGCCGCATGGTGCACCAGCTTGTAGTCGGCCGCACCCAGCATGGGGTGGCCGGCGTGGCGGCCCCAGCGGGCGGCGTCGATCACGCTTTGCGGATGCTCAATGCGAAAACCCACCGAGAAGGGCTTGGCCTGCATGGCCACGCCGCGTTCATACAACATGGCAAAGCTGTCGCGCGCGCTGTGGCCCAGGGCCATCACCACATGGCTGGCAGGCAGGCTGTATTCCTGGCCCGTGGCTACGTCCAGCACCTGCAGGCCGACCAACTGCAGTTCATCGCCTGTGGGTTGCAATTGCACGTCGACCACGCGCTGCTCAAAGCGCACTTCGCCACCCAGGGCAATGATTTGCGCGCGCAGGTTTTCCACCACCTTCACCAGCTTGAAGGTGCCGATGTGCGGGTGGGCCTCGTAGAGAATTTCAGATGGCGCACCGGCCTTGACGAATTCGTCCATCACCTTGCGGCCCAGAAAGCGCGGGTCCTTGATCTGGCTCCACAGCTTGCCATCCGAAAACGTGCCAGCCCCGCCCTCGCCAAACTGCACATTGCTCTCGGGGTTGAGCTCCTTCTTGCGCCACAGGCCCCAGGTGTCCTGGGTGCGTTGTCGCACCGTTTTGCCGCGCTCCAGCACGATGGGCTTGAATCCCATTTGCGCTAGCACCAGCGCAGCAAACATGCCGCAGGGGCCAAAGCCCACCACCACCGGGCGCAAGGTCAGATGGGCCGGGGCCTGTGCCACCAGACGGTAGGCCATGTCGGGAGTGGCCAGAATGTGTGGATTGCCGCTGTGCTGTGCCAGCAGTGGCGGCTCCAGTTCCGGCGCCACGATCACATCGACGATGTAGACCACGACCAGTTCGGCCTTGCGCGCATCAAAGCTGCGCTTGAAGACCTGCAGGCTTTCCAGGGCAGCGGCATCCACCTTCAAAGCCTGCGCAGCCAGGTGGGTGAGGGCGGCAATCGGATGCGCAATGGGCGCGCGGTCTTGCTCGGTTTCCGAGGGCGCGTCGGAGGCGCGGCGGGCCGATACCGGCACGGCGGAGAGGGGAAGTTTGAGTTCGGTGAGGCGGATCATGGCAGTGGCTCGTGGTGATCAAGCAGGACGCTGATGATACGTGTTGCGTCATGGCGCTGGACAGCGTGCCGCCGCGAAACTATATTTTCCGGATACAAATTTTCAGGGACTCTTTCATCTGTACGCAGCCCAAGGAGAAATCGATGAGCAACCCGGTTGGATGGTTTGAAATCTATGTGGATGAGCTGGCGCGCGCGCGCCGGTTTTACGAGGCCGTGTTCCAGATCACGCTGCAGCCTCTGGAGGGCGGGGGCCCGCAGATGCTGGCCTTTCCCTCGTCCATGGAGCAGTACGGCGCCGCTGGTGCGCTGGTGCACATGGACGGCTTCAAGGCCGGCGGCAACAGCACACTGGTCTACTTTGCCTGCAAAGACTGCGCGGTGGAAGAGGGCCGGGTAAAGGCAGCCGGCGGCCACGTGCAGAAGCCCAAAATGTCCATAGGCCAGTACGGATGGATATCCCTGGTGACGGACACCGAGGGCAATA
>CANBTQ010000359.1 GCA_947372425.1 Comamonadaceae bacterium
GTCCAGCCGCGGCCCAGCAGGATGTTGGTGGCTTCGACCACCTCTTCGCGCAGGCCGTTGTACAAATCGTCATGGACTTGCTCTGTCAACTCCTCGTCGTTCAAGGTGTTCAGATCCAGATCGTCTTCAAATTCATTGGCCACCGCTAACTCCTGGTAAAGATACGCCCTGTTCACCGTGATGCCACGGCCAGAGCTTGTTGAAAATGGTACGAGTCACCACCTGCCGGGGCTGACAAAATAGCGACTTTGGATTGTCGTCATACGACAGCTCGATTGTCGCGCAAATGGCTTGGTCGTTCGGGTCGAAATCACCGTCGCTGCAAGATAATTCGGCTTGTCGCCAATCCCTAAACTGCCTTCTGTGGCAGCACATGTATTCCCCTACACAACCGACTGATAAATCCAGGAGTCCCATTTCCATGACCGTTCTACTCGAAGGCAAGCCCCATTACATTCTCACGGCCACCTGCGACAGCCGCATGGGAACCGTGGCCCGTGTCTCCGGCTTCCTGGCCTCGCGTACCTGCTACATCACCGACATGCAGCAGTTTGACGATGTGCTGACCGGCCGCTTTTTCACCCGCATCAGCTTTTACGGCAACCCGGGCAGCACGCCCGAACTGGAAGCCCTGCGCGAGCAGTTCGATTCCGTGGCCAAGGCCGAGGTCATGGAATGGTCCATCGTCGATGCGGAAAAGAAGCCCCGTGTGCTGATCATGGTGTCCAAGTTTGACCACTGCCTGGTGGACCTGCTGTACCGCAACCGTACCGGCGAGCTGAAGATGGAAATCACGGCCGTGGTCTCCAACCACCCCGATTTGCGCGGACTGGTGGAGGCGCAGGGCCTGCGCTATGTGCACATTCCGGTCACGGCCGACACCAAGGCGGCGCAGGAAGACAAGCTGATGGCCTTGGTGGAAGAAACGCAAAGCGAGCTGGTGGTGCTGGCGCGCTACATGCAGGTGCTGTCCGACAACCTGTGCCGCCGCCTGCGTGGCCACGCCATCAATATTCACCACAGCTTTTTGCCCGGTTTCAAGGGCGCCAAGCCCTACCACCAGGCCCATGCGCGCGGCGTCAAGCTGACCGGCGCCACCGCCCACTACGTGACGGCCGATCTGGACGAAGGCCCGATCATCGAGCAGGTGGTGCAGCGGGTGGATCACACCTATACGCCGGAAAAGCTGGCCGCGGCCGGGCGCGATTCGGAGTGCCGTGCTCTTGCTACAGCGGTGCGGCTGCATGTGGAACGGCGGGTGTTTTTGAATGATTCGAAGACGGTTATTTTTGCTTGAGTTGAATTGGTGATCGCTGGGGAGGGTTTTACTTGCGGGACTTTTTTTAACTCCCCCATCCCCCCCGCCCCTTACCCCCCGCCGGGGTAAGGGGTGCCCAAAGCGGACAGCCGATTTGGTTGCTGCGCGCCGAATACGGAATTAATGACGAGGCGTTGCCACTGCTTGTGGGCGCCTACATTGCATGCCGGCAGTTCTAAGCGCCGGAGACGTGTGGGGCCGCGTGCGATTTGCGGGCTGCGCCGCAAAAACGAAACAGGTTGCCTGGAAGCAAGTCCCGCAGTCGCCGCATGCACCAAAGCCCTGGCCAAAAACCAACCCATAAAAACCGTCCCCGGTAAGGCCCTGGCCGAAGCGAAAAAGCAAAATCGGCTGTCCGCTTTAGGCACCCCTTACCCCGACGGGGGGTAAGGGGCGGGGGGGGATGGGGGAGTTAAAACCAAGCTTCGCAGGGAACACCCCCCTCGAAGCAAAACAATTCAAAACTCTAAATTTCCAACTCCGCCTCGCCAGGCTCATCGCCCAAAATCACCCGCCGGCTATTGCGCCGTTCCGCACTGGGCGTATGCCCAAACAAATCCCGATAACACTTGGAAAAGTGCGGCGGCGACTGGAAGCCGCAGGCCACGGCCACTTCCATGATCGACATCGAGGTCTGCAACAGCAGGCCACGGGCCCGGCGCAGCCGCATGTCCAGGTAGTACTTGGTCGGCACCTCGCCCACATAGCGCTTGAACAGACGCTCGATCTGGCGCCGTGACACCCCCACCAGATGGGCAATCTCGTCCAGCGACAAGGGCTCTTCGAGGTTCGCTTCCATCAGCGCCGCCGCCTCGATCAGGTTCTCGTGGAACAGGCCGACGCGGGCCAAGAGCGGCACGTGCTGGCGGTCCTGGTCGCTGCGGATGCGGTCCAGGATGAACTGGTCGGAAATCTGCGGTGCAATGTCACGGCCCAGGTGGTTCTTGATGATGTTGAGCATCAAATCCAGCGGCGCAATGCCGCCGGAGCAGGTGTAACGGTCGCGGTCTATGGCGTAGAGCTGTTTGGAAAACTGCACGGCCGGAAACTGCTCTTCCAGCGCCGACATGTTTTCCCAGTGCACCACCGCCTTGTACTTGTCCAGCAGGCCGGCCTTGGCCAGCGCATAGCCGCCGGTGCACAAGGAGCCCAGGGGCACCAGACGCTGTGCAAAACGGCGCAACACGGCAATCAGATCGGGGGTGACCGCCTGCTCGACATTGACACCGCCGCAGACAAACACGATGTTGGCCGGGCCGATGTGGTCAATGTGAACGGTGGGCGACATGGACAGGCCATTGCTGGCGGCAACCGGGTTGCCATCCATGCTGGCCAGCGTCCATTCATACACCTCCTGCTCGGCTACGCGATTGGCCATGCGCAGAGCCTCCACCGCGCTGCTGAGCGCGATCAGCGAATAGTTGTGCAGCGTCAGGAAAACAAAACGGTGTTTGGGCAGGGGCCCAGCGCGGCGGGGGGCAGGTAAATCCATCAGGGCAGTCGGTTGTCAGGAGCCATTGTCTTTTGGGGCGAGCCCAAGTTTATCCCGCAGCGACTGGCGTTTGCCCTGTGCGCCAAAGGTTTCGGTAATGCGGTCCAGCATGATGGCCAGCAGCACCACGGCCAGGCCGGACTCAAAGCCCAGTCCGATGTCCAGGCGCTGAATACTGGCCAGCACATCGTTGCCCAGACCACCGGCGCCCACCATGGAGGCGATGATGACCATGCTGAGGGCCATCATGATGGTCTGGTTGATGCCGGCCATGATGGAGGGCAGGGCGCCGGGGATTTGCACCTTGAACAGCACCTGCGTTTGCGTGCAGCCAAAGGTGATGCCGGCTTCCACCTGCTCCTTGTTGACCTGGCGTATGCCCAGGGAGGTCAGGCGCACCACCGGCGGCATGGCGAAGATGACGGTAGCCAGCACACCCGGAACGCGGCCCAGGCCGAACAGCATGGCCGCCGGAATCAGGTAGACAAAGGCCGGCATGGT
>CANBTQ010000360.1 GCA_947372425.1 Comamonadaceae bacterium
ATGCTGATGGTGAGCGGCTTTACCGACGACCGCTCGATCCGCGAAGGCAACCGCCAGTTCGCCGACAACTGGGAGCTCTCGGCGCAGCGGGCCCTGACGGTGACGCGCGCGCTGATCGATGCCGGCATGCCCTCCTCGGCCGTGTTTGCCGCCGCCTTTGGTTCGGAGCAGCCGGTCACGCCGAATGTGGATGACAAGGCCCGGGCACAAAACCGGCGTGTGGAAATGGCACCGGTGCCCAAAGCCAGCAACGCACCACCCCATGCGTGAAACCGACCCGGGTCTGCAGCCCGATGCAGCGCCTGCTGCCACCGGCACCAAACCCGTCGAGCCCGGCCCGGCGCTGGAGGCATTGCGGCTGCAGGGTGCGGCGCTGCATGACCCGGTGGGCTTGCATTACCTGGAGCAGCTGGCCGGGCGTGCGCTGACGCAGCCGGCGACGGTGCAGCGCATTCTGCTGGCCCGCCTGCAGCCGGCCCTGGCGGCCCTGCAGACCAGCCTGCAGCAGGCGCGGGAACAGGCCGGCCAAACGCTGGCCGGGGTTGCCGCCGATCCGCCTGCAACCCGCGCGGCGCTGCAGGCGCTGTTTGATGCGTGCGACTACAAAGGCCTGCAGCGGCTGGCCGCTTTGCCGCCAGCCGGCGCTGCCACCACCGCCCTGGGTGCGCTGGCACGCAGTGCGGGCGCAGCCACGGCCGGGCCGGCGCCGGCCGCCTTCAACGCAGACCACGCAACCCGGGTGGAATTGAAATCGGTGCGCAAGTTCCGCAACACCTGGTCCAAGCTGAGTGCCGACCAGCAGCTGGCGCGCGCCCTGGACCAGGCGCCGAAAAACGCCGGCCCGATCAACTCGCATGCCGTGGTGCTGCGTTCGCTGGCCATGATGCGGGACATCTCACCGGACTACCTCAACCGTTTCATCTCGTACGTGGACACCCTGCTCTGCCTGGACCAGGATGCCCCCACCCCGGCCAAGGCTGCCGCCGAGGGCGAGGCCGGCAAGAAGCCGCGGGCAAGGCGCAACGCCGCCCGCTGAGGGCCCTGCTGCGCAGTCGCGGCTGCGCTGTTACCGGATTAGCGCAAAGCCTTCTGGTGCTGGTGCGGATGAACGATATTTTGGATAGGTCCATCGACTGCGTGGAGTGCGCCTACCACAGATGCTTTTCATCCCCATCCACAGAACCTGTGTGCTGATCTGGGGATAACTCCGGGGCATGTGTGTCAAACCCGCATGCCTATTGGCCCGGCATAGCGTGCTTAAAAAGCAAGCAGGCAGTTTGTGTTTATTTTTTTCTTTTTTTGCTTGCCAAACGCCTGCTCCGTGCTGCCACTTTTTCTTCGGCTTTGTCGGCGGCGGCTTTCACCAACGAGGCCGCGCAGATCCTGCCTGATCTTCAAACCATTCCGCTCCGGCGTGGCGTGACTCGATGCGATGCGGGGTGTGGGTGGCGGAGCCGAAGCGCGCTTGGGTTTAAACCTGGCTTCGGTGTAAGCGCATCAAGCGGGCAAAGTTCTGGGAGACCAGAATCACACCCGCTGCACCCACCAAGATCACGCCGCTGGTGCCGATGCCGGGAATCAAGGCGCCACTCAGGGCGATGCCTGCGGACTGGCCAATGAAGTACGCGGCAGCAAAGGCCGCCACTGCCGCACCGCGTCGTTCCGGTGCCATCTGGGTGGCGTTGATCTGCAAGGTGTTGTGGAGCATGTAGAAGCCCAGCCCGGCACAAAAGCATGCCGGCATGGCCCACCACCAACTGTCTGCAACCGCCACGGTGATGTAGGAGGCAGCCACCAGCAATCCGCCCCAGCGGCACAGGCCTACCTCCCCAAGCCGGTGTACCAGGTAGTAGGCACTGACTGCGAACAACAGCCCGCCCAGACCAAACAGCATGACCACCTGGCCGGCCATGGCCAGCGGGATGGAGTGCACTTGGTGGATATGGGTCACCATGAAGGCGAAGGAGCCAAAGATACTGGCACCTTCGGCAAAAACCGTCAGCAGCACGATCCGCGCCCACGGTAGGGCGAGCACCTGACCAAACTCAAACACCATGCGTTTGAAAGCGGAACCTTGGGCTGGCTTGGTCTTTCTGGCCTCGGGAGGCAATCGGCTGTTGTTCCATAGCAGAAAGGCGCCACCCAGTGCAAAGTACAGCGCAATGCCTTCAAAGGGCACGCGCCAGTGCAGATGGTCGGCGGCATACCCGCCCAGCAGCACGCCGCTGGAGATACCCAGCACCTGCCCAATCATGAATTTGGCCAGAACCGGTTGCCGTCTCTCATAGGACACGACATCGCCAATCCAGGCCATGGCCAACGGAATGATGGCTGCGGCCGAGGCTCCAGCCATCACGCGGGCAGCCAGCAGCCATTCAAACGTGGGCGCAAGGGAACAGATGGCCGTTGTCACCGCACACGCCACAGTACCCCAGGCGATAACGCGGTATTTGCCGAAACGGTCGCCCAAAGGGCCAAAAATCAACTGTGAGAAGCCATAGGCAACGGCGAAGACCGTAATGACCAGGGCTGCATGGCCCAGGGTCAGGGAGAACGCTTTGGCAAGACCCGGCAACAGGGGGTCGGATACCCGCATGGATATTCCACTGCCAAATGCCGATACGGACAGCGCCAGGAGCGCCCCAGAGGGCAGCTTGATATCGGCTGGAGGGCAGGTGGCGGCTGGATCAGCAGAGGTCTTCAAGACAGGGCCAGGAGTCTGCAAACGAATAAGCCTCGGCAAGCTTCAGGGCGAGGATTGAATCCGTAGGCATGATTGAAAAAATCACTGAACTGAAAACAAAAAAGGCCCACCGTTGTGAGCCTTTTTGCACTGCGTTTTACCGCAACTTTTTTTTGGTTGCGCGAGAAGGATTTGAACCTCCGACCTTTGGGTTATGAGCCCAACGAGCTACCAGACTGCTCCATCGCGCGGTAAGCTAGTAGTATACCTTATTCTGCAGCAATTGCGGCAGCTTCTTCAACAGAAGTTTCAGCAAGGTCCACCAATTCGACCAAAGCCATGGGCGCATTGTCACCCACGCGGAAACCCATCTTCAAGATACGTGTGTAACCACCGGGACGGGCGTTGAAACGTGGTCCCAGGTCGTTGAACAACTTGGTCACGCTGTCGCGGTCGCGCAGGCGGTCAAACGCCAGACGGCGGTTGGCAACGGTGGCAACCTTGGCCAGGGTGATCAGGGGTTCAATGACGCGGCGCAGTTCTTTGGCCTTGGGCACTGTGGTCTTGATGACTTCGTGCTCGATGAGCGAGTTCATCATGTTGCGCAGCATCGCCAAGCGGTGC
>CANBTQ010000361.1 GCA_947372425.1 Comamonadaceae bacterium
AAGGAACGGGCCAGATTCCAGTCAAAGCCGTGGGGTGAAGATGCGGACATGTTGCTATTCAAAAATGCATGGCTGGTATGGATATTTATGCAATTGTGGAAGAGTGGCTTTGTTTTCACAATGCCTGCATCAACCTTTTACCGGAGTAAACGCATGCAGGAAACCGTTTTGATTTTGGGCGCCCGTGGCCGCTTTGGCCTGGCCACGGCCCGTGCCTTTGCCGATGCCGGCTGGCAGGTGCTGGCCCACAAGCGGCCTGGTGCCCCGGTGCCAGCGCAGGCGCAAGGCGACGCACGGCTGCGCTGGCTGGACGCCGATGTGCATGACACCACCGCGCTGGTCCGTATGGCGCGGGAGCAGGCGGGGGTGTCGGGTGTGGCCGTGGTGGTGCATGCGCTCAACCCGGCCTATACCAACACCGCCTGGAAGGCGCAGGCTTTGCCCCTGACGGATGCGGCACTGGCCCTGTGCCGTGCCTTGCGCGCCACCCTGATGCTGCCCGGCAATATTTATAACTTTGGTGCGGCCATGCCGGCCCTGTTGGCGGAAGACACGCCACAGGCCGCGCAGACCGTCAAGGGCCGCATCCGCATCGGCATGGAGGAGCAGATACGCCGCAGCGGTGTGCGCAGCGTGGTCATTCGCGCCGGGGATTATTTCGGCAGTGGCAGCGGCACCTGGTTTGACCAGGTCATCGTCAAAGACATTGCCCGGGGTGTTTTTACCTATCCCGGCGCACTCGACGTGCCCACGGCCTGGGCCTATCTGCCGGATCTGGCGCGCACCTTTGTGGCGCTTGCACACAAGCGTGAGCAGCTTCCGGCCTTTGCGGTGTTGCACTTTGCCGGCTACCGCATCACGGCCCGTCAATGGCTGGAGGTGTTGACACCCCTGGCGCGTGCGCAAGGCTGGATCACTGCAGATGCTGTCTTGCGCTACAAGCGACTGCCCTGGGCGTTTATCCGACTGGCCGCTTTCGTGGTTTCCAAATGGGCCGCGCTGGCCGAAATGCGCTACCTGTGGGATACGCCGCATGCCCTGGACAACCACCGGCTCATCCGCCTGCTGGGCGCCGAGCCGCATACTGCATTGGCAACGGCATCAGCCGCAGCATTGCAGGACCTGGGGCTTTTGACACCACAGGCCCAAACGGCGCGGGCATAAAAAAAGGCAGTGGGCTTGCGCCCACTGCCTTGTTATCCAACAGCGTGCAGGTTTAGTTCACCATGCCCATCAGCGTCGGAAACCAGAGTGTCAGGCCCGGCCAGAAGGTGATCACCAGCAGGAAGCCGATCATGGTCAGCAGCCACGGCCAGACCGCAATCGTCAGCTCGGTAATCCCCATCTTGGTAATGCCCGATGACACATAGAGGTTGAGGCCCACCGGCGGATGGCAGAGTCCCACCTCCATGTTCACCGCCATCAGAATGCCGAAGTGCACCGGGTGCACGCCCATCTTCACCGCCACCGGGAACAGAATGGGCGCCATGATCAGCACGATGGCTGCCGGGTCCATGAAGTTGCCGGCGGCCAGCAGGATGAAGTTCACCAGCAGCAGGAAGGCAATCAGGCCAAAGCCCTGGCTGGTCATCCACGCGGCCATGCTTTGCGGAATCTGCTCCGAGGTCATCAGGAAGGAGAACAGCACCGCATTGGTCACGATGTACAGCAGCATGGAACTCATGGCCGCCGCGCTCAAGAGCGACTTGGGCACATCGCGCAGCTTGAGGTCCTTGTAGACAAACACCGAGATGAAGAAGGCATAGACCGCCGCCATCGCCGCCGCTTCGGTGGGTGTGAACTTGCCGCTGTAAATGCCGCCAATCACCACCACGATCAGCAACAGGCCCCACATGCTTTCGCGGAAAGCCCGGTAGCGTTCGCCCCAGGTGGCCTTCTTCATGCGCGGGTAGTCAAACTTCTTGGCGCGCCACCAGGTGGTCAGGCCCAGCAGGAACGACAGGCACAGGCCCGGCACGATGCCGGCGATAAACAGCTGACCAACCGAAGCCGAACCGACTGGTTGCCCATCCGGCCCCATGGCGTTCATACCGGCCGTGGCAATCGCGTACATCACCAGGTTGATGGAAGGCGGAAACAGAATGCCCAGAGCGCCCGAGGTGGTGATGACACCGGCACCAAAGGACTTGGGATAGCCCTGCTTGACCATGGCCGGCATCATGATGGAGCCGACCGCCACCACGGTAGCAACCGAGGAGCCGGAGATGGCGGCAAACAGCGCGCAGGCCAGCACGCCGGCCAGACCCATGCCGCCGTACCAGTGGCCGATCATGGAGGTGCAGAAGTTGATCATGCGCTTGGCCACGCCGCCATGCGTCAGGAAGTTGCCCGCCAGAATGAAGAACGGGATCGCCATGATCTCGAACTTCTCAATGCCGGTGAACAGCTTCAAGGCCACCGATTCGATCGGCACATCGGTCAGCGTGAACAGGAAGGTCAGAACCGTCAGACCCAGCGAGATCGAGATCGGCATGCCGGTCAGCATCAAACAGACCAGCAGCGTAAAGATGATGAGGGTGTTCATTTGCTGCTGCCTCCCTTGGGCTCGAAGTCGGCGTCTTCAATGGCGGCATCGTCCACACCGGCTACATGGTGCTGCGCGTGCGGCACTTCACCGGTTTTCAGAAAGCCCACGGCGACCTGCAGAAAGCGGAAGCACATCAGGTAGGAGCCCAGCGGCACGCAGGAGTAGGCGATCCAGGTGGGGATCTCCATGTCTGGCGAGGTCGGGCCCTCGGGCACATCGCCCACGTCCCAGCCCATGTGGGTGAAGAAGGACCAGTGGAAACCGTTTTCCCAGACAAAGCGCGCACCCAGGGTGCCCACGGTGCCGGTAAACAGGGCGCCGGCCAGCAGGCTGAACAGCACCAGCCACTTGGCCTTTTCAGGCGGCAGTTTGCGCACCAGCACGTCCACACCCACGTGGGTGCCATTGCGCACGCCATAGGCGGCGCCAAACTTGGCCATCCACACAAACATGTAGATGCACAACTCCTGCGCCCAGCTCACGTCCAGCCGGATCGCATAGTCCTGGATATAGGGCACACCGGACAGAAAGCGGTGCATCACAGCGATGAAAATCACCACCGTTGCCGCACCGATGAGGAAGGTGATCAGCCATTCCTCCAGGTGGTTCAGTATTTTGTTGAACATGCGCAACTGCAATTACTTGGCGGGAACAAATCCGGCGGCCTTGTAGGCGGCTTCGATGGTGGCCTTGCCCACACGGCCTTCCATGTCCTTGTGCACGGGCATCAGGGCCTTCTTCCACTCGGTGGTT
>CANBTQ010000362.1 GCA_947372425.1 Comamonadaceae bacterium
ATCAACGACAACCGCCCGCCCGAAAAAGAGCGTCTGCAAAGCCCCGAAGAGCGCGAAGAGCTCAACGGTTTGTACGAGTGCATTTTGTGTGCGTCCTGCTCCACCAGCTGCCCGAGTTTTTGGTGGAACCCGGACAAGTTTGTCGGCCCCGCTGGCCTGCTGCAAGCCTACCGCTTCATTGCCGACAGCCGCGACGAAGCCACTGCGGATCGCCTGGACAACCTGGAAGACCCGTACCGCCTGTTCCGCTGCCACACCATCATGAATTGTGTTGACGTTTGCCCCAAGGGTTTGAACCCCACCAAGGCCATCGGCAAGATCAAGGAAATGATGGTTCTGCGTACGGTGTAAGCCGCGCGAATACCTTGTGAACGATGATCGGATAGATGAGCGGAGCTTAAGCAAGCTGCGCTGGCGTTGCCGCCGTGGCCTGCTGGAAAACGACCTGTTCATCGAACGGTTCTTTAACCGGTTTAGCACCACGCTCAGCGTTCGCCAGGCACAGGCTTTGGGAGCACTGATGGAATTGAGCGATAACGATTTGCTGGACGTGCAACTGGCACGGAAATCGCTCGCACAGGTTGACGCAGCACTCGACACCGAAGATGTGCGTGAAGTTTTAAAAATGTTGAGAGAACCTCTCTGAAAGGCGAAAGATGAAACTAGCTGACAACAAAGCCACCATGTCGTTCAGTAACGGCGCACCCAGCGTTGAGATGCCGATTTACCAGGGCTCGGTCGGGCCGGACGTAATCGACATCCGCAAGCTCTACGCCCAGACCGGCATGTTCACGTACGACCCGGGCTTTTTGTCCACGGCATCCTGCCAGTCGGCCATCACCTACATTGACGGTGACAAGGGCGAGTTGCTGTACCGCGGTTACCCGATCGAACAACTGGCCGTGAACTGCGACTTCATGGAAACCTGCCACCTGCTGCTGTACGGCAACCTGCCCAACGCAGCCGGCAAGGCCGACTTCACCAAACGTGTGTCCAACCACACCATGGTCAACGAGCAGATGCAGTTTTTCCTGCGTGGTTTCCGTCGCGATGCCCATCCCATGGCCATTCTGACCGGCCTGGTTGGCGCCCTGTCGGCCTTCTACCATGACAGCACGGACATCAACAATCCGGAACACCGCGAAATCTCGGCGATCCGCCTGATTGCCAAGCTGCCCACGCTGGTTGCCATGGCCTACAAGTACAGCGCAGGCCAGCCCTACATGTACCCCAAGAACAACCTGAGCTACGCCGGCAACTTCATGCACATGATGTTTGCCACGCCTTGCGAAGAGTATGTGGTCAACCCCGTGATCGAACGTGCGCTGGACCGCATTTTCATCCTGCACGCCGACCACGAGCAGAACGCCTCCACCTCCACGGTGCGCCTGTGCGGCTCTTCCGGCACCAACCCGTTTGCAGCGATTGCAGCCGGCGTGGCCTGCCTCTGGGGCCCGGCCCACGGCGGCGCCAACGAAGCCTGCCTGAACATGCTGGAAGACATCCAGAAGATGGGTGGCGTGGCCAAGGTTGGCGAGTTCATGAACCAGGTAAAGGACAAGAACTCCGGCGTCAAGCTGATGGGTTTTGGCCACCGCGTGTACAAGAACTACGACCCGCGCGCCAAGCTCATGCAGGAAACCTGCAAGGAAGTGCTCTCGGCCCTGGGCCTGGAAAACGACCCCTTGTTCAAGCTGGCCATGGCGCTGGAAAAAATCGCCCTGGAAGACGACTACTTCGTGCAGCGCAAGCTCTACCCGAATGTGGACTTTTACTCCGGCATCGTGCAGCGCGCCATCGGTATTCCCGTGGGCCTGTTCACCGCCGTGTTTGCCCTGGCCCGCACCGTGGGCTGGATTGCCCAGTTGAACGAAATGATTGGTGACCCCGAGTACAAGATCGGCCGTCCGCGCCAGTTGTTCACCGGCTCGGTGCGCCGCGACGTGCTGCCCATCGGCCAACGCTAAGCAGCCGCACCAAGCCCTCTGGCTTAAGAGCCCGCCGCACGGCAACGTGGGCGGGCTTTTTTTTGTCTTTAAATTGGCAGGGCATGGCGTACACCGCCGCTCCAGCCTCGCGGTCAGCCCAAGGGCGCCAGACACACCAGTTTGCATTCCACCTGTGAGGCCACCAACAGCGTGGTCTGCTGGTAGCGATCCGTGCCACCCTGCGGCTTGCAGAACCCGCGCTCGCCACCCTCTCGATGCAACACCGTCTGCTCACGCCACAACTTGGCAAACAGCGGGCTCTGGGCGGACAACTCATCCACCAGCGCTTGCATGGCGGCATCCCGCGGGCGGCGGCTGAAGTCAGCCCGGAACTCCGCCGCCAGACGCTGTGCGCGCTCGGGCCAGTCGGCAATCAGGCTTCTGGCCGCATCCGACAGGAAAACATAACGCAGCAGATTCTTTTCTGCACCCTCCTCCAGCCACCCTGTAAACAACCGCGCCGCCGCCGGGTTCCAGGCGCGCGCCGTCCACAAATGGTCCAGCAGATAGGCCGGCACCGTCATCAGCAACGGCAAGGCGAGCACCTGCGCAGAGATATCGGTGGGTAGTTCGCCCGGCTCTACCGGATCACGCCGCCCGGCCAGGTCGAACAGGGAAGCCCGTTCAGCTGGATTCAACAGCAAGGCCCCGGCCAGGCGCGCCAAGGCGGCCGGCGAAGCGGAGACATCACGCCCCTGCTCCAGCCAGGTGATCCAGGTAAGCCCCACCCCTGCGGCATCGGCCAGTTCTTCCCGCCGCCAGCCGGGGGTGCGCCTGCGCCCTAGCAGTTTGCCGGATATGGGCAAGCGCTCCCGGTGCGCGCGTATAAAGGCGCCCAGCATGGCGCGTGGATTGGCATCGGTCATGGTGGTATTTATACCAGTATAAAGATGCAACTTGTACCAGTTTAAAAACAGGCGCACCATAGCGCCTCCACTGGACAGACAAGGAAATATTCATGGGTCGCACGCTGTATGACAAGCTCTGGGACGAACACGTAGTCCACACCGAAGAAGACGGCACCTCCGTCCTCTACATAGACCGCCACCTGGTGCACGAAGTCACCAGTCCGCAGGCCTTTGAAGGTCTGCGCGAAGCCGGCCGCAAGGTCTGGCGCGTCAGTTCCATCGTGGCCACAGCCGACCACAACACGCCCACCACCGGCTGGGAGCGCGGTTACGACGGCATCACCGACCCGACCAGCAAGGAGCAGGTCACCACGCTGGACCACAACATCAAGGAATTCGGCTCGGCCGCCTACTTCCCCTTCCTGAGCAAGCGCCAGGGCATCG
>CANBTQ010000363.1 GCA_947372425.1 Comamonadaceae bacterium
AACCGCCATGGCCAGCAAGAAACCCGCAGAAGCCCAGAATGAACCCCCGCGTGTCGGCGACACCCTGGCCGCCTTGCGCCAGGCCCACGCCCTGTCACTGGACGAGCTCTCGCGCAAGGCGGGCGTTTCCAAGTCCATGCTGTCGCAAATCGAGCGCGCCCAGGCCAACCCCACGGTGGCCGTGGTCTGGCGCCTGGCCAATGCACTGGGCGTGCCGATTGCCGAGCTGCTGGGCAGCGCGCCGGCAGCACCGGCCGCACCCGCCATCAGCCTGGTGCCGACGCAGGCCACCCCTTCGTTGCGCAGCCCCGATGGTCTGTGCGAGCTGCGCATTCTGGGGCCGGTGGAAATGGCCGGACAATTCGAGTGGTACGAACTGCGGCTGCAAGCCGGCGGTGTGCTCGACTCGCAGCCACACGAACCCGGCACCCGTGAACACCTGACTGTTGCTTCCGGCAGCATGGAGCTGCAGGTGGCCGATGCCAGCCAGAAGCTCAAGATCGGTGAAACCGCCCGCTATCCCGCAGACTGCAAGCACAGCATTCGCAACATCAGCAAGACCGCCGCCAGTGCCTGGCTGGTCGTGATCCACCCCATCTGAAGGCACAATGGACACCATGAGAAACACACACAAACTGGCCAAGGGAGGCCTGCGCAACGGCTCTGCCCTGCTGCAAGAAACCACCAACGCGGCTGAAGAGTTGCAGGCCGATGCCTACCGTCTGGCCTTTTCCGATACCGAATTTTTGCTGCGCCGCGAAACCCGTGGCATCCGCATCCAGCTGGAAATGCTCAAACCCGATCTGGACCAGGCCGCACAAGGTGTCAACGACACCGTGGTGGTGTTCGGCAGCGCGCGCTTCATGGCCCCGGAAGATGCCAATGCCATGCTGGCCCAGGCGCAAGCCCATGGCGACGTGGCACAGATCTCCGAAGCCCAGCGCCAGGTTCGCAATGCCAAACACTATGACAACGCGCGCCTGTTTGCCCGCCTGGTAGCAGGCCACAGCCTGAAAAGCGCGCCGGAAAACCGCCTGTTTATCTGCACCGGCGGCGGCCCCGGCATCATGGAGGCAGCCAACCGCGGTGCTTTTGAGATGGGCGCTCCCACACCCGGCCTGAACATCACCCTGCCGCACGAGCAAAAGGCCAACGACTACGTCACGCCCTCACTGAGTTTCAAGTTCCATTACTTTGCCATCCGCAAAATGCATTTCATGATGCGGGCCAAGGCACTGGTGGCCTTCCCCGGCGGCTTTGGCACGCTGGACGAGTTGTTTGAAGTGATCACCCTGGTGCAGACGCAAAAGGCCAAGCCGGTGCCCATTATTCTGTTCGGCACCGCCTACTGGAAGCGGCTGATCAACATGGATGTACTGGTGGAAGACGGCACCATTTCGCCCAAAGACCTGGACCTGATTCAGTACACCGATGATCCGGAAGAAGCCTGGCAAATGATCCGCAAGTTTTACGACTTGCCGGAGACCTGAGCCCGACAGCCCTGGGCGCTTGGCTTCGTGTACGCCGCTGCCAGCGGAGTGCCTCAACCCTGCGTACGCGGCGGCCGCAAATGCCAGGCCGAGCGAGCGCCCAGGGCCACCGCTGCACCCACGGTCCAGAACACCACCGACACACCCACCACCATGCCCGCCGTGCCGAACAGCATGGGCATCAGCACGCTGGACAGGTTGATGCTCATCAGCCGCAGGCCCAGTGCCTGACCATGCACGGCATGCGGCGTGATCTGGTGCAGGGTGCTCATGATCATCGGTTGCACCGAACCCAAGACCAGGCCCAGCAACACTGAGCAGGCCCCCATGGCCAGGGCCGAGTGCATGAAGGGGTACAGGCCAAACAGCAGTGCCGTGGTCAGCATGGCGCAACTCACCACCACCCACTCGCGCAAATGCGCAGCCAGCAGCGGCATGGCGACCCGCACGCAGGCGGCGGCCACTGCAAAGCTGCCCAGGATGGCGCCTATCACCGAGGCGCTGAAGGCCCGCTCGTGGCCCAGCACCGGCACGACAAAGGTGTGCACATCCCAGCAACTGGAGAGCAACCAGTTCACCAGCAGCAAACGCCGCATCAACGGTTCGCGCAGCAGGTGCCAGACCTGGGGCTTGGGCACGCCCTCCGGGTGGACTACCGGCGGCAACTCCTGCGTGTGGCGTATCCAGGCCCAGGTCAGCAAGGGCAGCAGCGCCATCAGCAGGAAAGCAGCCCGGAAGCCGTTGGTGTCGGCGGCACTGCCGCCCAGCCAGAGGCCGGCATGGTCAATCAGCAGGCCGGCCAGCACCGGGCCAAAAAAATTCGAAATGGCCGGGCCAATGGCCAGCCAGCTGAACACGCGCTTGAGTTCGGTCGCATCGTGGGCCGCACGTCCCACATGGCGCTGCAGTGCGATGGACGCTGCCCCGGTCGCCCCGCCCATGCAGAGCGCGGTGACGCACAAGACCTCAAAGCGCGGCCACAGCACGGCCAGCAGCGCACCCAGCACGGCGGCCAGCAGGGCCATGCCCACGGGGCGTTTGAGCCCATGCTGGTCGGCATAGCGCCCGGCCGGTATCGCCAGAAACACCTGCATCAGGGAAAACAGCGCCAGCAGGCAACCCACCGCCATTGCGCCGTAACCCAGCTTGAGCGCCAACAGGGGCGAGGCCATGCGGGTGCCGGCCATGGCGGCATGCAGGCAGATCTGGCCGGCAATCAAGCGGGCCAGCGCCCCCGCAGAGGTCTTGGCCGGAGGCGCTGCTGCGTTCATCGGCCGCTGCCGGCCTCGGTGCCTGCGTCGGGTTCCAGATCCAGGTCGCGGTCCACGGCGATCAGGGCCTGCGCCTGCGTGTCGGGCAGGGTCTCGACCTTCTTCAGGGCACGGTCCATGGCGCGGCTGCGCACCTGGGCGTTGTCCAGCGTCTTGAGCACGGTCTCGGTCTGCGCCTTGACCTTGGCCAGCACGTCGCCGAACTTGCCGAATTCATTTTTGACGGCACCCAGCACCTGCCAGACCTCGGAGCTGCGCTTCTCCAGCGCCAGGGTTCTAAAGCCCATCTGCAGCGAGCTGAGAATGGCCAGCAAGGTGGTGGGGCCGGCCAGGGTGACGCGGTGGTCGCGCTGCAGGCTTTCCATCAGGCCGGGGCGGCGCAGCACCTCGGCATACAGGCCTTCGGTGGGCAGGAACAAAATGGCGAAGTCGGTGGTATGCGGCGGCTCCACATACTTCTCGTTCATGGACTTGGCTTCCAGCCGGATGCGCAACTCCAGCGCCTTGCCCGC
>CANBTQ010000364.1 GCA_947372425.1 Comamonadaceae bacterium
AAACGGACAAACCGCGGGCAGTAGAAGTGGCCCGCAAGTTGGTGGCCCAGGGCTTTACGCTGGTGGCCACCAAGGGGACCACGGCGGCCATTACGGCGGCTGGCGTTCCCTGTACTGTGGTCAACAAGGTCACCGAAGGCCGTCCGCACATTGTGGACATGATCAAGAACAACGAAATCGCCATGGTCATCAACACCGTGGAAGAGCGGCGCAACGCGATTGTGGATTCGCGCCACATCCGCACCTCGGCTCTGCTGGCCCGCGTGACCACCTACACCACCATTGCCGGTGCAGAGGCAGCCGTGGAAGGCATGAAGTACCTGGACAACCTGAGCGTGATCTCGGTGCAGGAAATGCATGCACAACTCGTGGCCTAAATCGGCATAATCTGCCCTTCATTTTTATTTACCTCCATGGCCACTATTCCCATTACCAAGCGCGGCGCTGAAAAGCTCAAGGCCGAGTTGCACAAACTCAAGACCGTGGAGCGCCCCTGGGTGATCAACGCCATTTCCGAGGCCCGCGCCCAGGGCGACCTGAGCGAAAACGCCGAATACGACGCCGCCAAGGACCGCCAGGGCTTTGTCGAAGGCCGTATCCAGGAAATCGACGGCAAGCTCTCGGCCGCGCAGATCATCGATCCGTCGACACTGGACGCCGGTGGCCGCGTGGTGTTTGGCTCCACCGTGGAGCTGGAGGAAGAAGAGACCGGTGAGCGCGTGAAGTACCAGATCGTTGGCGAGGATGAAGCGGACCTGAAGCTCGGCCTGGTCAACATCAGCTCACCGATTGCGCGCGCCCTGATTGGCAAGGAAGAGGGCGATACCGCTGTGGTGCAGGCACCCGGTGGCCTCAAGTCCTACGAAATCGTGGCGGTGCAGTACATCTGATGGCCGCGTCCAGCCCGCTGCGTAGTCTGCCCTTGTGGTTGGCTGCGGCCTGGGCCATGAGCCTGACCACCTTGGGCTTTTTTGTCGTTCCCATGCTGTTTGCCAATCTGCCCTCACCGGCAATTGCTGGCGGCATGGCGGCCAGGCTATTCAGCGTTCAGACTGGTATTTCAGCCGTTTGCGCCCTGGTGCTGCTGATGAGCTTCCGCTCGGAAAAGCTGTCGCCTGCTCCCACCGTGATTCCGTCCTGCACCCTGCTGGCGTTGGCGGGTGCCTTGTCGGCGCTATTGGTGGAGTTTGGCGTGTCGCCACACATCGTGGCGCGGGACAATCTGGCTCTGTGGCACAGCCTGGGCAGTGCCATGTACTTCGCGCAATGGGTTTGCGCGCTGCTGGTGTTTGGCAAGTTGGCGAATGCAGCAAGTGCATCGCCAGCCAGCAAGGACGTTTAAGTCTGGCTGCGCTTTTTGATGCTGACCAGGTTCTTGGGCTTGGCGCGGCGCACATTGCCACCCGCCGTCAGGCGCTGATTGCCCAGCACGCGCAGGGTCTTGACCTCAGGTCGCTGACCGGCGCGTTTGGCGTATTTCAACACCTTGAAGTCGCGCGGACCGGCCATGCGGTCTTCGTCGACCGGGCGTTCTTTTTGGGCCTTCTCGGGCATGGGGCGCCACAGCACCAGCAGTTTGCCGATGTGCTGGATAGGGGCAGCGCTCAGGTCGCCACTGAGCTGCTGGAACATGGCTTCACGGGCGACACGGTCATCCGAGAAAACGCGGACCTTGATCAGGCCGTGGGAGTTCAGCGCGTTGTCTACTTCCTTGATGACGTTGGCGGTCAGGCCATCGCCTCCGACCATGACGACGGGATCAAGATGGTGGGCCTCGGCGCGGTGAACTTTGCGCTGGGCGGGAGTCAGTTGAATTTGGGGCATGTAGGTATTATCCCCTGCGCACGGAAACATTATGAAAACTAAAACAAACAGCAAAAAGGTCAACAAGGCCTGGTTGCATGACCACATCAACGACCCCTATGTCAAACTGGCTGCGCGGGAGGGTTACCGTGCGCGTGCGGCCTACAAGCTCAAGGAGATTGATGAGACGCTGCACCTGATCAAACCCGGGCAACTGGTGGTCGACTTGGGCTCCACGCCGGGCGCCTGGAGCCAGTACCTGCGTCGCCGCATGTCGCCCGATGGCGCTGCGGTTGGGGCCTTGAACGGCACCATCATTGCATTGGATCTGCTGCCCATGGAAGCGATTGAGGGGGTGACCTTTATCCAGGGTGACTTCCGCGAGGCCGATGTGCTGGCGCTGCTGGAGACTGCGCTGGGCGGCAAGCAGGCCGATGTGGTGGTGTCGGACATGGCGCCCAATCTGTCGGGCATCCACTCGGCCGATGCGGCGCGGGTTGAATACCTGATTGAGCTGGCCATAGAGTTTGCCCAGAACCACATGAAGCCCCAGGGGGCATTGGTGGCCAAGGTGTTTCATGGTGGAAGCTACAACGACGTGGTGCAGCGCTTCAAGAGTGCGTTCACAAGCGTCAAGCCATTCAAGCCCAAGGCATCGCGCGACCGTTCGTCTGAAACCTTTCTGATTGGCATGGGCTTGAAGCACGGGTAGTGCCGACGTCGGTCAATTCCCTGCTGTTTATGTGGCTGCCGGTTTGAAAATGCCGCGTTATTCGACTTGAAACGCCTAAAATGGGCGCCAAGTACGCGGTGCTGGGTTTGGCCCACATTCTTTTGCGTCCTATCTGGAGCTTCGTTTGAATAATCAGTGGTTTTCGAAAATTGCAGTTTGGTTGGTGATCGCCCTGGTGCTGTTCACCGTGTTCAAACAGTTTGATGCCCGCGGCTCAAGCGGCTCCGGCATGATGGGTTACTCCGACTTTCTTGAAGAGGTGCGTAACAAGCACATCAAGAGCGCCGTGATTCAGGAAGGTCAGGGCGGCACTGAAATCATTGCCGTCACCACCGACGACCGCCGCGTCAAGACCACTGCCACCTACCTGGACCGCGGCCTGGTGGGCGACCTGATCAACAACGGTGTCAAGTTTGACGTCAAGGCCCGTGAAGAAGGCTCGCTGCTGATGACCCTGCTGGTCAGCTGGGGCCCGATGCTGCTGCTGATCGGCGTCTGGGTGTACTTCATGCGCCAGATGCAGGGCGGCGGCAAGGGCGGTGCCTTCAGTTTTGGCAAGAGCAAGGCGCGCCTGCTGGATGAGGCCACCAATACCGTGACCTTTGCCGACGTGGCCGGTTGCGACGAGGCCAAGGAAGAAGTGAAGGAAGTCGTGGACTTCCTGAAAGACCCGGCCAAGTTCCAGAAACTGGGTGGCCGCATTCCGCGCGGTCTGTTGCTGGTTGGCCCTCC
>CANBTQ010000365.1 GCA_947372425.1 Comamonadaceae bacterium
CATACCGCCATATTTGGCATGTCCAACAACGCGGTGGTTTGGTACGACAACAGTGCCGCGCGCCACGTGGGCTATGTGCCGCAAGACAGCTCGGACCCCTTCCGCGAAGCGGTCTACGCGCGCACGCCTGAGCCCGACATCGCCGACCCGGCTGCCATTTACCAAGGTGGTGGCTTCCTGTTTGCGGGCGAGCCCATGACCGCACACAAGAGCGGCAAGTAGTTCTCGCCATGACCGCTGCCCAAGCCATCTCCACTTCACGCGACCGCGTGGGCGAAAGCCCCGTCTGGTCGGTGGCTGAGCAAGCGCTGTATTGGGTGGACATTGAAGGCCAGAAAATTCACCGGCTGGATTGGGCCAGCCAGACGCAAAGCAGCTGGGCGTTGCCTGAGCGTGTGGGCTGCATTGCACTAAGCACACGCGGTACCGTGATTGCAGCCATGGAGACCGGTATTTTTGAGGTGACCCTGCAGGCACCACCCGCAGTACACATCACCTGCCTTGCCTCAGTAGAGCACCCACAAGCGGATATGCGTTTTAACGACGGCCGTTGTGATGCCGATGGCCGTCTGTGGGTCGGCACCATGGTGCGCGATATGGCGATGGCCAGCCCTGCAGGTGGCATCTACTGCATGGACACACAAGGCTTACGCGGCCCGGTGCTACTGGGCTACATCACCCCCAACGGTATGGCCTTCAGTCCCGATGGACGCACTGCGTACCTGTCGGACTCGCACCCCCAGGTGCAGAAAATCTGGTCCCATACTTTTGATATGGCATCGGGCACTTGGGGTGCACGAGTTCCATGGGTGGACATGAAACCCCTTCCCGGCCGCCCCGACGGTGCCGCCGTAGATACCGAAGGCTGCTATTGGATTTGCGGCAACGACGCCGGAATGGTGCACCGCTTCAGCCCGCAAGGCATGCTGTTGCAATCCTTCCCCGTGCCTGTGAGCAAGCCCGCCATGTGCGCCTTTGGTGGGCCCGAATTGCGCCACCTGTTCGTTACGTCCATTTGCCCTGCAGCCCCCGCACCCGGTTTCGACGCCACCTTGGACGGCGCCTTGTTGGTGCTGAAGCCCGGGGTGCAAGGCCTGCCCGAACCATTGTTTTCCCGCTTTCCCGTTAGTTAAAACCACCTTTCCACTTGAGGAGACCACTATGAAATTTGTACCTACCGCTCTGGCTCTGGCAGTGACGGCATTCAGCCTTGCCGCACACGCTACCGAATTCAAATCGGCGGACATCCACAACTCGGATGACTACCCAACCGTCACCGCCGTGAAATTCATGAGTGACGAACTCAAGAAAACGACAGGTGGCAAGCACAGCATCAAGGTGTTCAACAAAGGCGCCCTGGGCACCGAGAAGGAAACCATTGACCAGGTGAAGATTGGTGCGCTGGACATGGTGCGCGTGAACATCAGCCCCATGAACTCGGTCTGCGCCAAGACCAACATTCCGGTTTTGCCTTTCCTGTTCCGCTCGGTAGATCACCTACACAAGGTGCTGGACGGCCCCATCGGTGAAGAAATCGCCAAGGACTGCGAAGCGGCAGGTTTTGTAGTTCTGGCCTACTACGATTCAGGTGCACGCTCCATCTACAGCAAAAAGCCTGTGCGTTCGGTTGCCGACACAAAGGGCATGAAAATCCGCGTTCAGCAGTCCGACCTGTGGGTGGCGGTAACCGCCGCCATGGGAGCAAACCCTACTCCCATGCCTTTTGGTGAAGTGATGACAGCTCTGAAAACCGGGATAGTAGACGCCGCAGAAAACAACTACCCCTCCTATGGTTCTGGCAGCCGTCACTATGAGGCGGCCAAGTACTACAACAAAACCGAACACTCCATGGCACCAGAGGTGCTGCTGTTCTCCAAAGCCACTTTTGACAAGTTGCCAAAAGCAGAGCAGGACCAGATCCGCGCTGCCGCCAAAGCATCGGTGCAATTCAACCGTCAAGCGTGGGCTGCCTACGAGAAGAAGGAGTACGACATGGTGAAAGCTGCTGGCACCGAATTCGTGGAAGTCGACAAGAAGTCATTCCAGGACGTCATGGGGCCTGTGTATGACAAGTTTGCCAACACACCGGACATGAAGCGCCTAGTGAAGGCCGTGCAGGACACCAAGTAAATCGCGCCTCGCCTCCTCCCGGTCCGGTGACCGGGGGACTTTTCTATTTCTCCGGAGCTACTTATGTACACCCGCTTCTGTGCCACGATCTCCAAGTTCAGTCTGATGCTTGCGGTGGCCGGCCTCATTGTGCTTATCGCCTGCGTGCAATACCAGGTGATCGGGCGTTATGTCTTCAACGACACCCCCACTTGGGCCGAAGCCCTGGCATTACTGCTAGTGCTCTACATCACCGCTCTGGGCCTGGCCGTTGGCGTGCGTGACGCGGGGCACATTGGTATGGACTCCATGGTCAGCCTGCTGCCCGAGAACATGCGATTGAAACTGGAAATATTGATTCATGTGCTGGTGGGCATCTTTGGTGCGCTGATGGCCTACAACGGCTACCTGTGGGCCGCACTGAAATGGAACGACCAAAAACCCATGTTGCCTATCCCGTCCAGCATGGACTATGTGCCGCTGATCATTGCCGGCGTGCTGGTGGTGCTTTTTACGATTGAACATGTGATCGCCCTGCTGCAGGGCAAAGAAGTGGAGCCAGCATGGAACTGATTGTCTTAGGTGTGAGCTTCGGCTTGCTATTGTTGATTGGCGTGCCTGTTGGCTTTTCCGTCGGCCTGTCATCGGTCGCCACAATCATTACCGCTGGCTTGCCCGTGGCGGTGGTGTTCCAGAAAATGGTCGGGGGCATGCAGGTGTTTTCCTTCCTGGCAATTCCATTTTTCGTTTTTGCCGGCGAACTGATGCTGCACGGTGGCATTGCCCACCGTATCGTGCGCTTCGCCAACAGCCTGGTCGGCCATGTGCGCGGCGGATTGGGCATGTCCAACGTGGTGGGCTGCACCTTGTTTGGCGGTGTGGCCGGTTCGCCTGTTGCGGACGTGTCCGCCATGGGCTCGGTGATGATCCCGCTGATGAAAAAAGAGGGGTACGACACCGACTACGCGGTGAACGTAACCACCCATGCCTCCTTAGTCGGCGCTCTCATGCCTACCAGCCACAACCTGATCCTATACACCTTAGCCACGGCAGGTATTGCCTCGGTCAGTGTTTTGACCATGATCATGGCCTGCATTGTTCCGGCCTTGCTTCTGACCGCTTTGAACCTGCTTGCAGCCTATGGTGTGGCTATCAAGC
>CANBTQ010000366.1 GCA_947372425.1 Comamonadaceae bacterium
CACCTGCAGGGGTTCGGCATGGGCAGCCAGGGTGCAGGCAGCGGCCAAAAGCCACGTTGCCAGCCATTTGGAATTTTTCATGGTGTGCTTCTCCCTTGCAAACAAGTTACGGTGTTAGCGGCGAACACAGTTCAACCAGCGTTCCGTCCGGGCAACGGACATAGGAAACGGTTTGACCCCAAGGCTTCAACACGGGCTCTTTGAGGGACACCGCACCCGCGGCAACGGCCCGCGCGTGGGCCTGCGCCACCTGGTCCGTGACCAGTGCAATCTCCATACCCAGCGGCACTTCCGAATGGCTTGCCTTGACGTATCCAGCAGGCAGGTTGGTGGCGCCCAGCGCATGGGTGGCAAAGGCCAGGGCTGTCGCGCCGGTGTCCATCTCCGCGTAGCCGGATTCGTGAACAAAGCGCCGCTTCAATCCGAAGGCCTTTTCAAAAAACTCCACCGACGCCAGCACGTCTGGAACATACACAATGGTGTAACCGAATTGCATGATTCACTCCTGGATTACAAGGCCCCGTCGGCCTTCAACACCACACCGCTCAGGCCGGCCACCAGTTCGGGCAGCATGGGCACCATGGTGTCCGGGCCGCCCTGCTGCACGCCCAGGCCAAAGGAATTCTTCACCGCATTGCCCAGCGGGTTGGACACCCCGGCATCATCGGCCATGGACTCCAGGTAGCGCAGGTCTTTGAAGGCGTTGGTCAGTGTGAACTTGTGCGCCTCCTTGTTGCCGCGCAGCGTGTATTCCATGAAGGTCTGGTAGAACAGGTTGTCCATGCGTCCGCCGCGAATCACCGAATCGAACATGGCCGGCGTGATGCCCACGGCCTGCGACAAGGTCAGCGCCTCGGCATACAGCGCGGCATAGCCCAGCGAGACAAAGTTGTTGATCAGCTTCATGCGGTGGCCGGTGCCGGGCGCGCCCAGGTGCACGATGCGGCCGGCAAAGGTGTGCAGCAAGGGCTCTATGCGCTGGAAGATTTCCGGCTCGGCGCCGACCATGGTGTCCAGCGTGCCGGCCCAGGCTTCCTTGGGCGTGCGGCTCAGGGGCGCGTCCACCAGGTGCACGCCCATGGCCTTGAGTTCGGCTTCCAGCGCCTGCGTGGACACCGGGTCGGAGGTGGAGCAGTCCACCACCACGCTGCCGGCTTGCAACCCCGCCTTGAGACCCTGTGGCCCGCGCACGATGGCCTCCACGTCCTTGGAGCCGGTAACGCAGAGGAACACCACGGAGGCATGCTGCGCCACCTCCGCCGCCGAGGCCCGCAGCGTGGCGCCGCGCTGCTGCAAATCGGCCGTGGCCTCACTGGTTTTGCGTGCATAGATGGACAGGGCATAGCCCTTGTCCACCAGATTCTTGGCCATGCCGTGGCCCATCAGGCCCAGGCCGATGAAGCCCACGGTTTCTTTGTTTGCGGTCATGTGGTTCTGTTCCAGGTAATGCGGGAGCAAGGCCTACCAGCCCTGGTGCACCCAGGGCTTGGCGTGTTGTTCGTAGACGGTTTGTACTGCCGCCATCTGCGCATCCGTCAAGGCCGGCAGATCGGCCGCACTGACGTTGTCCGTCACCTGTGCCGCGCGCTTGCCGCCGGGGATGGCACAGGTCACGGCCGGGTGCATGGTGATCCAGCGCAGGGCGAACTGCGCCATGCTCATTCCCGTGGGGACGATAGGCCGCAGCGCCTCCACTGCCTCCAGGCCCTTGGCATATTCCAGGCCGGAGAAGGTTTCGCCCTTGTCAAAGGCGGCACCGTCGCGGTTGAACAGGCGGTGGTCGTCGGGCGCAAAAGCGGTCTGCGCACTCATCTTGCCGCTCAGCAGCCCGGAGGACAACGGCAGGCGCGCCAGTATCCCGACGCCCTTGCGCTGCGTTTCCCGGAACAGCAAATCGGCCGGGCGCTGGCGCAGGATGTTGTAGATGATTTGCACGCTTTGCACGCCGGGGAACTCGATGGCCTTGAGTGCCTCTTCCACCTTCTCGACGCTGACGCCGTAGTGGCGCAGCTTGCCTTCCTGCTGCAGTTCGTCCAGCACAGCGAACACCTTGGGCATGTAGTACACCGGTGTGGGCGGGCAATGCAGTTGCAGCAGGTCCAGCGCCTCCACGTTGAGGTTGCGCAGGCTGCGTTCCACAAAGGCACGCAGGTTCTCGCGCTGGTAGCCTTCGGCCACATGCGGGCTCAGGCGTCGCCCGGCCTTGGTGGCCACATAGAACGGCTCGCTGCGCTCCTTGCGCAGGCGCGCAATCAGGCGCTCGCTGCGACCATCGCCATAGACATCGGCGGTGTCGAAGAAGTTGACGCCCGCATCCAGCGCCGCATGCAGTGCGCCCATGGATTGATTGTCATCCACATCGCCCCAGGTGCCGCCTATGGCCCAGGCGCCAAAGCTGATGGTGGAGACGTTCCAGCCGGTGCGGCCAAGGGGTTTGTATTGCATTCAATTCTTTCGGTTGGAAGGCCGGTTAAACCGGTGAACGAGGGTACCCAGGCGCGAGCCGTCGCCCGGATGGGCCAGCGCCAGCCGCCAGGCGCGACGCAGCAGAAAAATGACTACCGCGGCATTCAGCAGGTTGAAGGCAATGCCATTCAAAAACGCGGCGCGGTACGAGCCGGTCCAGTCAAAAATGGCGCCCGACAGCCAGCCGCCCAGCGCCATGCCAAACAGCGTGGCCATCAGCACCGTACCGACCCGGGCACCGGCCTGTTGCGGCGTGAAATATTCGCGCACGATCAGCGCGTAGCAGGGCACGATGCCACCCTGGAACAGACCGAACAGACCCGAAATCACATACAGCGGCACCAGCCCCTTGAAGGGCAGAAACAGCAGCAGGGCCAGCAGTTGCAACAGCGAGCCGATCAGCAGCGTAAGCAGCCCGCCCAGGTGGTCGGACACCCAGCCCGAAACCAGACGGCTGACAATGCCTGCGCCCAGCATCAGCGACAGCATTTGCGCGCCCTGGGTGGCACCAAAACCCAGGTCGGTGCAATAGGCCACGATGTGCACCTGGGGCATGGACATGGCCACACAGCAAGCCAGGCCCGCCACACTCAGCAGCACCGTGAGCAGGTTGGGGTTCAGGTTCAGCGGCCGCTCCGACACGGCGGAGCGCAGCGCGCCGGCTGCTGCAGCCTGCGGCGTGCCGATGACCAGCGGCGCACGGCGCCTGAGCACCCAGGCCAGCGGCAGGATGCTGGCAAAACAAAAATAGCCAATCGCCGCATAGGCCGAGCGCCAGCCCCACAA
>CANBTQ010000367.1 GCA_947372425.1 Comamonadaceae bacterium
TGCTGGTGGGCATGTCGATGCCATACACATTGGGGTAGCGCACCGGCGGCGCAGCACTGGCCATGTAGACTTTGCGCGCACCGGCGTCACGCGCCATCTGCACGATCTCTTTGCTGGTCGTACCGCGCACGATGGAGTCGTCCACCAGCAGCACATTGCGGCCCTTGAATTCGCTGGCGATCACGTTGAGCTTCTGGCGCACGGATTTCTTGCGCACGGCCTGGCCCGGCATGATGAAGGTGCGGCCCACATAGCGGTTCTTCACAAAGCCTTCGCGATACGGGAGGCCCAGCAACTGCGCCAGTTGGGCAGCGCTGGGGCGGCTGGATTCGGGGATCGGAATGATCACGTCGATTTCGTTGGGCGGCACCGTGGAGACCACACGCTTGGCCAGTGTTTCGCCCAGGTTCAAACGCGCCTGGTAGACCGAGATGCCGTCCATCACCGAGTCTGGTCGCGCCAGATAAACAAATTCAAAAATGCAGGGATTCAAAGTGGGCGCCTCGGCGCACTGCTCGGCGTGCACCTTACCCTGCAGATCGATAAACACGGCCTCACCGGGGTTCACATTGCGGTCGAACTGATGGCCCGTGCCCTCCAGCGCCACAGACTCGCTGGCGATGACCACATTGCCTTCGTCGTTGCGGCCCATGCACAGCGGGCGAATGCCAAAGGGGTCGCGGAAAGCCAGCACGCCATGGCCAGCAATCAGGGCAATCACGGCGTAAGAGCCCTTGACACGCTTGTGCACATTGCGCACGGCGGCAAACACATCCTGCGGCTGCAGGGCGGCGCCACGTGTGGTGCGCTCGATCTCATGCGCCAGCACATTGAGCAACACTTCGGAGTCGCTCTCGGTGTTGATGTGGCGGTGGTCGGTGAGGAACAGCTCGCTTTTTAAGGCGTGGGCATTGGTCAGGTTGCCGTTGTGCACCAGCACGATGCCGAAGGGCGCGTTGACGTAAAAGGGCTGGGCCTCTTCTTCGCTAAACGCATTGCCGGCCGTGGGGTAACGCACCTGGCCCAGGCCGCAATTGCCGGGCAGCGAGCGCATGTCGCGGGTGCGAAACACATCGCGCACCATGCCCTTGGCCTTGTGCATGAAGAACTTGCGCTCCTGCTGGGTCACAATGCCCGCCGCGTCCTGACCGCGATGCTGCAGCAGCAGCAAGGTGTCATAGATCAACTGGTTGACCGGTGCGTTGCTGACAACGCCGACAATTCCACACATGTTTTATTACTCAGGTAGTAGGTAAATATTTTCCGAACGCTTGCGGCAGCACGGGCTTGAGGATGCCCAGTGCAGCCGTTGCCCAATGCACTCCCACCGAAGCCTGCCACGCAGGCGCCGACTTCCAGGGCGTCATGCCCACCACCAGGGTGGCGGCCAGGATGACAACCATGCCGCGCAGCACGCCAAACAACGCACCCAGCAGGCGGTTGATGGCACCCAGCCCCACGGCAGACAGCAACTTCGAGATGACAAAGCCGATCACGGCACCGGCAATCAAGGTGGCCACGAAGACCAGCACAAAGCCGGCTGCGTAGCGCACCGGCTCTCCGGCGCCGGCCATGGGCAAGCGGGCTGCGGCATCGGGCGCAAACCACTGGGCCAGCACAAAGGCGGCAACCCAACTGGCGAGTGAAACCACCTCCACCACCAGGCCACGCCAGGCACCGATCAGCAGGGACAGGACCAGCACCGCAATGCAGATCCAGTCCAGCGGCGCTAAGACGGCAGGCACTGATTACAGTCCCAGGATGGCTGCAGGCAGGCCAATCTTCTTGATCTTTTCGGCGGCTTTCTCTGCGTCACTGCGCTTGTCAAACGGCCCCACGCGGACACGGAACTTCTTGCCCTCGGGGGTGTCTGCAATTTGCGCGTAGGTTTTCAGACCGGTCTTCTCAACCTTGAGGCGGGCATCATGGGCATGGGCAGAGTCGGTGAAAGCGCCGAACTGCACCACAAAGCGGCCGCTACTGTCGGCGGGCTTGTCCGCTTTTTTGTCAGCCGGCTTCGCTTCCGGCTTGGCGTCGGGCTTGGCCGGGGCTTTGCCCTCCACCTTGGCCGGCACGGTGCTGGCAGCGGGCTTGGAGGACGAAATGATCACTTCCTCTTTCTGCTGCTCTTTGACCAGGGGCTTGGCCTCGGTGGCCGCTGCCACTACGGCCGCCGCGGTATTGCCTGCGGTATTCGACGCGGCGGCCTGCGGCGCAGCCAGCGCGGGCGTCGTTACCGGTTGCGCCGCCACTTCGGCCTGCTTGGCCTCGGCCACGGGGTTGCCAGTCACCAGCGGTTTGACCTTGGCTTTGTCCGGAATATCAATCGGAATATCCACCGCAATCGGGCGTGGCTGGTTGTCAAACAACAGCGGAAAACCGATCACCCCCGCCAGCACCAGAATCGCTGCACCGGCCAGCCGGTAGCGCGCCCGCCTGCGCAAAGCGTCCACACTCTCGGGAGCCGGCGCGGGAGCAGCAGGTTCGCCTGCGGCTTTGCGAAGTTTGAAGAATGCCATGGATGCGCGTGCGCAGGGTTAGGGTTTAAGAGGCCAGGTGGGTGGCGTGCAAACGGGGTATGCCCTCTTGCAATATGCCGCCCACCGTGTAGAAGGACCCGAAGACGACGATTCTATCAGCGGGGTCCGCGGCAGCGATGGCTGCCCGCAGTGCCTCGGCCGGCGAGGCAAAGGCCTGTGCACTGGCGTCCTTGCGCGTGTTTTGCGCCTCCCACGCCACTTTGAGCGATTCGCCGCGCGCGGCGCGCGCGGTGGGCAGATCGGTGAAGTACCAGCGGTCCAGCACCGGGCCCACCTTGGCCAGCATGGGCGCCAGGTCCTTGTCAGCCATGGCGCCGAAGACGGCGTGCGTGGTGGGGAAAAAGCCCATGGCGTCCAGATTGGCCGCCAGCGCCGCCACCGAATGCGGGTTGTGCGCCACGTCCAGCACCAGCGTAGGCTGTCCCGGGATGATCTGGAAGCGCCCGGTCAGCTCGACAAAAGCCAGGCCGTTGCGCACCGCCTGGGCCGTCACCGGCAGCTGTTCGCGCACGGCGGTCAGGGCAGCCAGCACCCCAGCGGCATTGACCAACTGGTTGGCGCCACGCAACGCCGGATAGGCCAGGCCGCTGTAACGCCGCCCGCGCCCGGCCCAACCCCATTGCTGCTTGTCGCCGGAGATATTGAAGTCCTCGCCCACGCGCCACAGGTCGGCACCCACTTCCAGCGCCCGGTCCAGCACGCTTTGCGGCGG
>CANBTQ010000368.1 GCA_947372425.1 Comamonadaceae bacterium
GACCACACCCTGGAAGAAGTGGGCAAGCAGTTTGACGTGACGCGTGAGCGCATCCGCCAGATCGAAGCCAAGGCTTTGCGCAAATTGAAACATCCAAGTCGCTCTGACAAACTGCGCAGCTTCACCGACACGCTGTAATCGAAGACAAAGTGGGCAGATGGCCCACTTTGTTTTTTAGGGGCCTGGATTGGATTACGAAGTCTTTGTCTTATTGGACGACTGCCATGCCACCGCACAGCAGCCGTCCAGCCGGCTGTACAGCGGCTTCGTGCACGAGCACCGTTGTACCGACCCGCAGACTCTGGATGCGGTCTGGCACTCCGTCTGTGCCGACCAGCAGGCCGGGCTGCATGCCGCCGTGTTTGCCGACTACGAATGGGGCGCCAAGCTGCAACGCGCTGGCCTGCAGCAACTGGATTCAGACGATCGCAGCGCACTGCGCGTGCTGATGTTCAGCACCCTGGAAACACTCGACACTGAAGCCGTGGCACTTTGGCTGGCGCAGCGTGACGGCAGTGCAGCGCCCTCGCCTGCGGGCATCTGCACGCTGCAGCCCAGCGTGGACCGGGAGCGCTATGAAGCCGACATTGCACGCATACGCGCACTGATCAGCCAAGGCGAGACCTACCAGGTCAACTACACCCTGCGCATCCACGGTTCGCAATACGGCACGCCGCTGGGCCTGTACCGGCGCCTGCGAGCCATGCAGCCAGTGGCCTTTGGGGCGCTGGCCTGCCTGCCGCCGCGTGACAGCGAAACGCCGAGTGGCCAGGGCGACTGGGTGCTTTCGAGCTCACCAGAGCTGTTTGTGCGCAACCAGTCCGGCTATTTGTGCACGCGCCCGATGAAGGGCACGGCCACCCGGTTGGCAGACCCCGGCGCCGACAGCCAGCGGGCCAGCTGGCTGGGCCGGGATGCCAAGAACCGCGCCGAAAACGTGATGATCGTGGACCTGCTGCGCAATGACCTGGGCCGCATTTCTGAAATCGGCAGCGTCACCGTACCCAGCCTGTTTGCGGTGGAGAGCTACCGCACCGTGCACCAGATGACGTCCACCGTGGAGTCCGCCCTGCGCCCCGGCGTGGGCTTTCCCGGTGTGCTGCGGGCGCTGTTCCCTTGCGGCTCCATCACCGGCGCGCCCAAGGTGCACACCATGGATTTGATTGCCGGTCTGGAGACCGGACCGCGCGGGCTGTATTGCGGCTCCATCGGCTGGGTGGATGCCGCCACCGCAGAATCGCCGGCCGGCAACTTCTGTCTGTCGGTAGCCATTCGCACCCTGGTACTCGGTGCAGCGCAGGCAGGTCGCAGACCGGCGCTAATGGGTGTGGGTGGTGGCATTGTGCTGGACTCGGTGGCCGCCGATGAATATGCCGAGACGCAGACCAAGACCCGTTTTCTGACCGAGATGGACCCCGGCTTCACCCTGTTTGAAACCCTGCGCGTCAGCCGCGGCCGCCTGCGCCACCTGCGCTGGCATTTGCAGCGCCTGCAGGCCAGCGCCCATGCGCTGGGCTTTCGCTACCCGGCACAGGCAGTGCAGGATACCTTGGCGCAGCAACTGGCCGGCTTAGACGGCCAGCGCAGCTACCGGCTTCGCCTCGATTTGCACCATGACGGGAGCCTGGGCTGCCAACATACCGAATTGGCGCCCCTGGCACCCGGCCCGGCACGGCTGCTGCTATCCACCGACGCCGTGCCGGCGGCCGAGGCAGCCCTGCTGCAGCACAAGACATCGCTGCGCAGCCACTACGATGCCGCCATCCGGCAGGCCATCGCGCAGCAGGCCTTTGACGCCATCTTTGTCAATGCCCACGGCGAGGTGACCGAAGGCGCCCGCAGCACCCTGTTGGCCAGGATCAACGGTCGCTGGTACACGCCAACGCTTTCCAGTGGCGTGCTCTGCGGGGTGATGCGCCAACGCCTGCTGGCCCGCTGCCCGGCCATCGAAGAACGGGTGCTGGGCCTTGCGGAAGTGCTGTCTGCGCAGACGCTGGTGGTGTGCAGTGCGCTGCGCGGACTGCAGCGGGCCGAGTGGCTGAGAGATGGGGCCGGACAGGTGCGCCGGCTGGGCGATCTGGGCGCTTAGCGGCTGCGCGCCGTGCGCTCCAACACAAAGGCGAAAGAAAATTTCATCACCTCGTCCATGGCGTGTTCCATGGCTTGGCGCTCCTGCTCGGTCAGGTAGAACATCATGTCCACATCGTGGCGCACATAACGGGCGGGCAAGCGGTTCAGGGCCAGGCAAGCCACATCGGCCAGCATGTCGGAGGTGAACTCGATGTGCGAGGGCTCATGCGCCCGTCTTGCCACTTCTTCAAACACTAGTCGCTCGTAATAGTTGTGGACTTGGTCAAAGTTGTATTCCATTCGTTTTCTCCATTACCGGCGCTGTATTTGATTGGCGCCCACCTTAGCACCTCGCCCGACCGCTGACAAGGCTTACCCGCCTGTGCAGCTATGATTCTTGTAGCAGCCGGCGAACTGCGTTAAGCTGACGGAAAAGCGTGTTGAAAAGGTTGAGTGAATGAGTGCCAAAGAATCTGCAGCAATCGGCCAATTGCTGGCCCTGCTGGAGTCTCGCTATGCCATGCGGGTGCTATGGGCGCTCAAAGACGGCCACGCACAAACCTTCCGCCTGCTGCAGGACAGCGTGGGCGGTATCACCCCCAACACGCTCAACACCCGCATCAAAGAGCTGCGCGAGGCCGGCCTGGTCAGCCATGGCGGCGAGGGCTATTTCCTCACGCCGGCCGGCATGGATCTGGCCAAACGCCTGGCCGACTTGCCTGCCTTTGCCGCCAAGTGGGTGGCCGGCCTGTCCAAAAAGGCCAAATAGGCAAGTGCCCGGAAGGCATGCGGCATAATTTAGGGTTTTTCCCCGCTCACTTTGCTGCCTTGCAGCGGTGGCGATACGGCACTACCTAGGAAACATTATGCAAACCACAGCAAGCGGACTTCAGTATCTGGACACAGCCGAGGGCAGCGGAGCCGAGGCCGTAGCCGGCAAGCGCGTCACGGTGCACTACACGGGCTGGCTCTACACCAACGACACCCAGGGTGCAAAGTTTGACTCCAGCAAAGACCGGGGTGATCCGTTTGTGTTCGGCCTGGGCGCCGGCATGGTGATCAAGGGTTGGGACGAAGGCGTGGCCGGCATGAAGGGAGGCGGTGCGCGCACCCTGATCATCCCCGCAGCACTGGGCTATGGCGCCCGCGGTGCCGGCGGCGTGATTCC
>CANBTQ010000369.1 GCA_947372425.1 Comamonadaceae bacterium
GCGGCCGCCTGCTGGAACACCCATTCGCCAATGTCCACAATCATCCCGCTGGATTCGGCGATCGGGATGAACGCGGCCGGGCTGACCAGACCGCGCTTGGGGTGCTGCCAGCGGATCAGGGCCTCGGCCTTGTGGATGGAGCCGGTGGCTAGTTCGATGATGGGCTGGTAGAGCACGCGGAACTGGTTGTCCACCAGCGCGGTGCGCAGGTCGCTGGCCAGCCGGACCCGGGTCTGGGCCGCCTCTTGCAGTGCCGGCGTGAAAAAGCTGAAGCGGTTGCGGCCTTCGCCCTTGGCCACGTACAGGGCCTGGTCGGCGTTCTTGAACAGGTCTTCAATCTCGCTGCCGTCCAGCGGGTAGAGGGTGATGCCCATGCTGGCCGAGACAAACACCTGCTCGTTGCCGATCTGGAACAGCGCGTCCATGGAGCGCAAAATTTTCTGCAGCAGCGGCTCCAGGTGGTCGGTGCTGGCAATGTCGGTGAGGATGACGGTGAACTCATCGCCACCCATGCGCGCCACGGTGTCGGAATCGCGCACACACTGCTTGATGCGCTTGGCCGCCTCCACCAGCAACTGGTCGCCACTGTCGTGGCCCAGGGTGTCGTTGACTTCCTTGAAGTGGTCCAGGTCGATGAACAGAATGGCCAGCTGCTGGCCGTCGCGCTTGCAGCGCTTGATTTCCTGCTCCAGCCGGTCGCGCAGCATGCGCCGGTTGGGCAGGCCGGTGAGGGTATCGAAGAAAGCCTGCAGGCGGATCAGGGCTTCGGCATTCTTGCGCTCGGTGATGTCGGTGTGGGTGCCTATCATGCGCAGCGGCCGGCCATCGGGCGAGCGGCTGATCACCGTGCCGCGGCTCAGCACCCATTTCCAGTTACCGTCTTTGCAGCGTATGCGGTGTTCGTTGTGGTAGCTGGCGGTCAGGCCCTGGAAGTGCCAGTCGCGGTCCAGCTCCATCTGCGCCCGGTCTTCCGGGTGGGTGCGCTGGTCCAGCTCCATGGCGGTGTTGCTGATCTCACCTTCGGAAAAGCCGTACATCTCGATCAGGCGCTTGGAGTAAAACTCCACGCCGCTGGGGATGTGCCAGTCCCAGACGCCATCGCCCGAGCTCTCCAGCGCCAGCTTCCAGCGGTTTTCGGCGTCCAGCAGGGCGGCCTGAGCCAGCTTGCTTTCGGTGATGTTCTGCACCACCGAAGTCCGGCTCAGCAGCTGCCCGTTGCGCCACTGCGAGGTGCCCACCGCATGGACCCAGATGCGCTGCCCCTTGGCGGTGATGGCCTCCAGCTCGAAGTCGTGCGTGGCCGGCTGGTTGATGCTGTCGAAATACGAGGCCCGCAGCAGGGCCATGGATTGCGGCACGAAGAAACGCTCGGCCGTGCCCATGGCGGTGCCGGGCGCATAGTCCTCGGGCGATGTTTCAAAGATGCGGTACACGCCTTCGGTCCAGAACACCTGGTCTGCCAGCACGTCGACTTCCCAGCCGCCCACCTGGGCCAGTGCCTGCGTGGCCATCAGCAGTTTGTCGAGCCGCTCCCGGTCCTTCTGTATCAGCACATAGTCGGAGACATCGGAAAACGTGCGCACCATGCCGCCCTCGGGCAGCAGATGCGATTTGACTTCCAGTGTCTGGCCCAGCGGTGTGACCCGCAGATAGCGCGAGGGCACCGGGGCTTGGCCGTCACTGAAAACATATTCCCGCGCATGGCTTTCCACCATGCTGGCGTTGGGCCCGAAGTCGCCACGCTGAAACTGGATATGGTTGATCTCCTTGAGCGTTGGCATGCGGCTCAGCAAGGCGGCATCCAGGCCCAGCAGTTCGCAGGCGCGGGTGTTGAAGGAAATGATGCGGTGCTCCGCATCCAGCACAAAAACGCCCTGGCTGATATTCCCCAGCGTGTCGCGCAGCAGGCGGGAGCGCTCCAGCAGCGCAACCTCGTCGGTCTTGCGTTGGGTGATGTCGGTGTGGGTACCGATCATGCGCACAACCTTGCCTTGGGCATCGTGCTGCACGGCCATGCCGCGGGTCACAAACCAGCGCCACTGACCGTCCTTGTGGCGCAGGCGCAGGTCGGCGGTGTAGCTCTCGGACTCGCCATCCAGATAGCGGCGCAGGGCGGCGCGTTGCAGCAACACGTCGTCCGGATGCAGGCGTCCGGCAAACTCCAGAAAACCCTGGGTCAATTCGCCCGGGGCGTAACCCAGCATCTCTTCCCAGCGCCCGGAGTGCGACTGCTCGCCGGTAACCAGGTTCCAGTTCCAGACGCCCAAGCCCGAGCCTTCCAGGGCCAGCTTCCAGGGGTTTTCTTCCCCGGCTGGCGGCTGCGAACGGTTGTTTGGGTTGTCGGGTGACTGGAGGCTGGGCATGGAGAGTCTGGAACGGCGGTCAGACCTCAGAGGCGATGGCTTCGGGAGCCCCGTATGTCGGTTAATCGCATGGCCTGTCCCTTAAAGTGTCTTCACAGCGATATTACTTGGATTCAGCAGCGCCCCGGCCCAACCGTGTATGGGTTTAGCAACGCTGCGGCACACTGTCGCACATTTGGGCCGGGAACCCAATCATCCGGTGGCTGGCGTTCATTTTTTCAGGAACTTCCGCGCTGTCCATTGCCCCAGATCATCCACATAGGTAAACACCGCCGGAATGATCAGCAGACTCAGAAAGGTGGAGGTGATCAGGCCGCCGATCACCGCAATCGCCATCGGTGCCCGAAAACTGGTGTCGGCAGCGCCCAGGCCAATGGCAATCGGCATCATGCCGGCCCCCATGGCCAGGGTGGTCATGATGATGGGGCGGGCGCGTTTGCGGCAGGCGTCCATCAGCGCTTCCCAGCGTGTCATGCCATGCTCGCGCCGGGCCAGGATGGCGTACTCCACCAGCAGAATCGAGTTCTTGGTGGCCACGCCCATCAGCATGATCAGCCCGATCAGCGAAGGCATGGAGAAGCTCTTGTCCGCCACCAGCAGCCCGACAAAGGCGCCGCCCAGGGACAGCGGCAGGGCAAACAGAATCGTCACCGGATGCAGCAGGCTCTTGAACAGCAGCACCAGCACGATGTAAATGCACAGCACGCCGGTCAGCATGGCCAGGCCAAAGCTGGCAAACAGCTCGCCCATGACCTCGGCATCGCCCACCTCGCGCACCGCCACGCCGGGCGGCAGTCAACAATGGCGTCTCCCCACCCGGCAGCGACTGGTGTGGATCGGCGCCGGCGG
>CANBTQ010000370.1 GCA_947372425.1 Comamonadaceae bacterium
TACATTCACCCGCCGAGTGCGTGCAGCAAATTTGTGCCGCAATGCAACAAAAAGCTCCGCCTTCCTCTTGATGCGTCAAAAATTTCTGCTATTCTCTTCTGGCAGTAACAACAACCGGGAGTTATCCATGTCTTTCAAAGCTATTTCCATGTCCCTCGTCGCAGCAGCAGCCCTGATGGCCGCTCCTGCATTTGCCCAAACCGAAGCAGCAGTTGGTGCAGGCGCTGGTGCCGGCGCTGGTAGCGCAAGCATCGCCGCCCTGGGTGGTGTGTCGGTGGCTACGGCTACTTTTGTGGCCGTGTCGGTTGCCGTGGTTGCGTCTTCTAGCAAGACTTCCACCGGAACCACTGGAACAAACTAAATTTGGTTTGCTCCGTGCGGCGCCTTCGGGCGCCGTTCTTTTTTGTGCGTCTGATTTCTTGGCGGGTATCTTTTGCGGCCTTTATTGTTTGTTGCAGCGCTGTTGGCGACCCTTGTCTTGGGCGGTTGCGCCAGCACCCGCTCGCCCCTGATGGAGAGCGTGCAGGTGCTGTTTGCCACTGGTGGCACGGGCGTGGTACAAAACGCCATACCCGAGGCGCTGGACATGCGTTACCGCTATCTGCGTGTGGAGGTGCCGGGGCACCCGCCGGGCCTGCTGGTGCTGGGCTATGAAGATCCGCACCCGCTGGGGCCCATAGAGGTTTGGTACTCAGCCAGCCGCGAGACGCTGCGCACACAAAACGGCCGCCTGATTGGCAGTTCCGGCACTTTGCGCGATTGGCTCGCCCTGCAATACACCCCCGCGCCCCCCAATTGGACCGCCGTGCCCGCACAAGGCTTTAACTATGTGCGCCGCCATGACGAGATGCCGGGCTACCGCTATGGCGTGGCAGAGCAGGTGCAGTTGCGTGCCGTGCCGGGCTTGCCCGACCTGGAGCTGCCGACCACGTTGCCACCTGACAAGGCCCGCAGCTACCAGTGGTTTCGTGAATCTGCCGTGTCCCTTTCAGAGCCCCGAGGCCCTGCCTTGCCGGACGCCTGGTTTGCCTGGGGCCGGCACCGGGGCATGCAGACGGTGGTGTTTTCGCGGCAATGCCTGGCCGCTGATTTTTGCCTGACGCTGCAGCGCTGGCCGCTGCAGGAAGAGGCCCGTTGATGCGCACAGCTTTTGCGCTGCTGGCACGTCGCTGGCTTTTGGGCGGTGTAGTTCTGGTGACCTTGCCGGCAATGGCGCAGCCACAGTTGCCACAACTTGCACCCGCGGCCGCCGTGGTTCCTGGTGAGCGCCTGAGCGATTGGTTGCTGCGCAACGCGGGGCCGCAGACTGATTTCACCGCCCTGCATTGGAGTGCCAACGCCGAGCGCGGTCCGCAAGAACGCCTGCGCGTGGCGGTGGCTGACAGCCTGGGCCCGCAACATCCGGTGGCCCGCTTGCTGGCTCACATGCCGCTCACCGGCCGCCTGGCCGTGGCCCACCACGACGCGCGCTGGTTGCAGGGTGTGCCGCAGGAAGACCCGGTGCTGGATGGCGGGCAGACTGTGCGCCTGCTTGCGCGGCCTGAGCGTGTGGCGGTGCTGGCTGACACCGGCAGCGTGTGCCTGCTGCCGCATCAGCCGGGCGCTTTTGCGCGTGACTATGTGCAGGCCTGCGCTGCGGACGGTGCCAGGGGTGGCACGGGGGCGGTGGACTGGGCCTGGGTAGCGCAGCCGGATGGGCGGGTGGCCCGTTACGGTGTGGCGGCCTGGAACGCACAAGCGCAAGACCAGCCCGGCCCGGGCGCATGGATCTGGGCACCGGCCCGCGCGGCGGATGTGTCGCAAGCCACCTCAGACAACCTGGCGCGCTTTCTGGGTACGCAAATCCCTGCCGAAGTGTTGTTGCCGCAGTTGGGCCAGGCCTTTCGCACTGCCGCATTGCCAGCAGGGGCTGCAGCAATCAGCCCGGCGCGTGATCTGGAGCTCAAGGCCAGTGACTGGGGTGAAATCGGACTGTTGCAAACGCCCACGGCGCGCATGGAAGATGCCGGCGCTGTGCGCATGGTGCTCTCCGCCGGCTGGCCTTACAGCCGCGTGAATGTGATGCTGCAGCCTTTGAGTTGGATGGAAACCGGTTTCCGCTATACCGACGTGGCCAACCAGCTCTATGGCCCCACTATTGCAGGCGGACAGTCCTACAAAGACAAGTCGATTGATGTCAAGTTCCGGCTGCTGCAGGAGGATGACAACACGCCGCAGGTGGCCCTGGGCATGCGCGACATCGGTGGCACCGGACTGTTCTCGGGCGAGTACCTGGTGGCCAACAAACGCTGGGGCAACTGGGATGCCAGCCTGGGCCTGGGCTGGGGCTACCTGGGTGCGCGCGGCAATATCAAGGCGCCGCTGGGCTTTTTGGGTGATGCATTCAAGACCCGGGGTACGGCGGACGTAGGGCAGGGCGGTACCGTCAACTCGGGCGGCATGTTCCATGGCGATGCGGCACCGATTGGTGGCGTGCAGTGGCACACGCCGCTGGACAGCCTGGTGTTAAAGGCCGAGCTGGACGGCAACGATTACCGCACCGAGCCCTTTGGCACCAACCTCAATGCCAGCAGCCCGCTGAATTTTGGCGCGGTGTACCGCTACTCGCCCTACGTGGACTTGAGTGCAGCCTGGGAGCGCGGCGACCGCCTGGCCCTGAGCGTCAACCTGCATACTGCGCTGGACAAGCTGGAGTCGCCCAAGGTGATGGACCCGGCCCTGCCGCGCGTGGAGCCGCTGGCGCCGGCCGATAGTGCAGCACCGATGCCGGCTGCCCAAAACTGGGCCGGTATGGCAAGAGCGCTGGGCCTGCACACCGGCTGGAAAGTGTTGGAGCTGGACCAGCAGTTCAGCACCCTGACCCTGCGGGCGGAGACCGATGGCGCCCTGTTTGTGCAGGAGCGCGCCGAGCGCGCCATTACCGTGATGCACAGCCTGGCCGCGCCGGCCGTACGCCACTTTGTGCTGCAGTTGCAGGAGCGCGGGGTTGCGCTGTCGCACATTGCCGTGGACAGGGCCGAATGGGTGGCACAGCACACGCGGCCGCAGGCACCGGCACTCAAGCTGCCGGCGGCGCAGCTGTACCCCGGCAACACGCCCGTGGCGCCGGTGCGCGAGGCACCGGTGTACCAGCAGCCCTTTGACGATGCCATCACCATGGAATGGGGCCCGAGCTACAGCCAGATTCTGGGCGGGCCCAACG
>CANBTQ010000371.1 GCA_947372425.1 Comamonadaceae bacterium
ACTGTCACCGCGGACGCCATCGGCCAGTCGTTATTGGTGAAGAATTCATCCCACAGGACGCGTCCTATCATCAGCGTGCCCGGACCGCCGAGCAGTTCCGGAATCACGTATTCGCCGATGGTCGGGATGAAGACCAGCATGGCCCCGGCCACGATGCCCGAGCGCGACAGCGGCACGGTCACGCGCCAGAAGGTTTGCCAGGGCGTGGCGCCGAGATCGGCGGCCGCTTCCAGGTAACGCAGGTCGAGCTTCACCAGATTCGCGTACAGCGGCAGGATCATGAACGGCACATAGGTGTAGACCATGCCCAGCACCAGCGAAAACGGTGTGTTCATCATCTTCACGGGCTCGCCGATCAGACCCAGCGCAATGGCCGCGTTGTTGAATACCCCGTTGTCGGCTAGCAGCATCTTCCAGGCATAGACGCGCAGCAGGAACGAAGTCCAGAACGGCAGCATCACCAGCATCAGCAAGGCCGGACGCCGGTCGGCCGGGCTGCGTGCCATGAAATACGCAAACGGGTAGGCGATGGCCAGGCAGATCAGGGTGGTGATCAATGCAATTTTGAGCGAACTGAAATAGGCATTGAAATACAGCGAGTCCTGCGTCAGGCTGATGTAGTTGCCGAACTTCAGCGTCAGCACCATGACGTCATCACGCAGAGCGAAAACGTCCTTGAAAAACACCGTATCCATCTCGGACAGGCTGATCTTGAACACCACCAGAAATGGCAGCATGAACACAAGCAGCAGAAACAGCATGGGAATGCTGATCACCATGGTTCGACCCCAGGCTCCGGTGAGCTTGGTGTGCAGGGATGGGTTTGGAAGTGCAGCGGTAGCCATGGCGCTTACTGGGTCAAGACCACAACGTCACTGCCGCACCACCACACATAGACCTTGTCGCCCCATGTGAGCTGGGTCTCGCCATGCCGGGCGGCATTGGTGTGGGTCACCTTGACGATGGTGCCGTTGTCCAGTTTGACGTGGTAGGTGGTCAGACTGCCCAGGTAGGCCAAGTCGTCGATCACGCCCTGCACCACGTTGTAGCCCACTTCGGCCAGCGATTCGCGCTCGCTGTCGGCGGGTGCTTCGGGCTGAATGGACATCTTTTCGGGACGTATCGCAATGCTCACATCCATGCCCTCGGTGCCCGTGATGCCATGGCTCACATAGTGCTTGCACTCGGGCGATGCAACCACCACATGGTCGGGCGCATCGGCTTCCACGGCGCCCTTGAAGATGTTGACGCTGCCGATGAAGTCGGCAACAAACAGGCAGTTGGGTGTTTCATAAATGTCAGCCGGGGCGCCGATCTGCAGGATCTTGCCTTCGCTCATCACGCCAATGCGCGTGGCCATGGTCATGGCTTCTTCCTGGTCATGGGTGACCATCACGCAGGTCACGCCAACCTGCTCAATGATGTCCACCAGTTCCAGCTGCGTGCGCTGGCGCAGCTTGGCGTCCAACGCGCCCAGGGGCTCGTCCAGCAACAGCAGCTTGGGCCGTTTGGCCAGGCTGCGTGCCAGGGCGACCCGCTGCTGCTGTCCACCGGATAGCTGGTGCGGCTTGCGTTTGGCATATTGCTTGAGTTGCACCAGGTCCAGCATCTGCCCTACCCGCTCGGCAATCTGGTCCTTGGGCATGCCATCGCGCTGCAGCCCGAAGGCAATGTTGTCCCACACCGTCAGGTGCGGAAACAGCGCATAGCTCTGGAACATCATGTTGATAGGGCGCTCGTAGGGTGCCAGCCCCACGATGTCCTGACCGGCCAAGAGGATCTGGCCCGAAGTCGGGCTCTCAAAGCCTGCCAGCATGCGCAACAGCGTGGATTTGCCGCAACCGGAGGAACCCAGCAGGGCAAAGATTTCGCCTTGCTGGATGTCCAGCGACACCTCATCGACGGCAAACACATCATCAAACTGCTTGACGATGCGGTTGATCTGCAGGAATGGCTTCCCGCCGGTCTTTGCCGGGCTGGGGGTGTTGTTCGATGTGGACGCCACAGATGGTTCCTTTGGAATTTTTCTAAATCGGATGGATCAGATTACAGACCGGTCTTGAACGCGGTATGGGCCCGGCTTTCCAGCCTGCGGATATCGTTGGTCAGGGCCTTGGGCGGAATCATGGTGGCCATCTCGGCAGCCGTGGGGTAGGCCGATGGGTTGTTGGCAATATCGGGGTTAACCAGCTTCTTCGACGCCAGATTCAGATTGGCATATTTCACCTTGTTGGTGATGGCGGCCTGTACCTCCGGACGCATGATGTAGTTCATGAACAGGTGCGCGTTCTTGGGGTGCGCCGCATCGGCCGGAATGGCCATCATGTCAAAGAACAGAATCGCACCATCTTTGGGCACATAGGCCTTGATGTCCTGCCCGGTCTTCCCCTCAATGGCGCGAGCGCGGGCAATATTGATATCCCCGTTCCAGCCCAGGGCCATGCAGATGGAACCACTGGCCATGTCATTGATATAGCCCGACGAGCTGAACAGCGTGACGTAGGGGCGCACCGATTTCAGCAATGCAGCGGCTTCCTGGTAGTCGCCCGGGTTCTTGCTGAACGGATCCTTGTGCAGGTAATGCAGCGCTGCAGGCAGAACCTCGCTGCCGGCGTCCAGGGTGGACACACCGCAGCTCTTGAGTTTGCTGATGTACTTGGTATTGAAGAACAGTTCCCAGATGTTGTCGGGAATCGGCTCGCCACCCAGAGCGGCCTTGACCTTGGCCGTGTTGATGCCGATGGTGGTGTAGCCCCAGAGCCAGTTCACCAGATGCGCATTGCCAGGGTCGATGGTGGCAATCTGCGCCTGCACCGTGGGATCATAATTTTTCAGGTTGGGCAACAGGCTCTTGTCCAGTGTGGCCAGCAGGCCACCACCAATTTGCAAGGGCGCGAAGGTGGACGACGGCACCACGATGTCGTAACCCGTCTTGCCGGCAACCAGCTTGGCGTGCAGGATTTCGTTGTTGTCATAGGTGTCGTAGCGCACCTTGATGCCGGTTTCCTTTTCGAAATTGGCAATGGTGTCTTCGGCAATGTAGTCAGACCAGTTGTAGATATTCAACACCTTGTCTTCGTCTGCCATTGCCGGGCTGGCGGCGAAGCTCAGGAGCCCCGCCACCGCAAGGCCGCCAAGGAGTTTGCTCATCAGTTTCATGCCGGAAAAATTTATCAATTTAGGCTCCTAAGATTCAT
>CANBTQ010000372.1 GCA_947372425.1 Comamonadaceae bacterium
GACAGGCGCGTCAGGATGATGGCCTCGGGGCTGGTCATGAAGACGGTGCGGTAGCGCACCTCGCTCTCCCGAAAGAGGCGGGTGCGTTCTTCGACCCGCTGCTCCAGCTGGCTGTGTTGTTCCCGGATCACCTTTTCCGCCTGGTGTTCCCGGGTCACATCGCGGAATACCAGCACCACACCCTGGATGTGTCCGTCGGCATTGTGAATCGGCGCTGCGCTGTCGGCAATCGGGCGCTCGCTGCCATCACGGGCAATCAGCATGGTGTGGTTGGCCAGTTCGCGCACTTCGCCGCTGGCCAGCACTTCGGTCACCGGTATGACGGCCGGCGCACGGGTGGTTTCGTGCACGATGTGGAACACTTCTTCAATCAGCCGGCCGCGGGCCTCATCGGCGGGCCAGCCCGTCAATCGCTCGGCCACGGCGTTCATGCGCGTGATGCGGGCGGCGGTATCGGTGGCCACCACGGCATCACCAATGGACTGCAGCGTGATGGACAGGCTTTCCTCGCTGTTGGCCAGCGCCAGTTGGCCCGCACGGGTGAGTTGCAACTGGCGCCGGATCAGGTAGTAGGTGGCGAACAGCACCAGCAGCAGTAGCAGTGCCACCGCCGCATCCATGCCGACCGTGCGGGCGCGGGCGCTGCTTTGGGCCAGCCGGTTGTCTTCGAGCCTGGCTTTTTCAATGGCCTCCATCTCACCCAATATCTGGTAGACGCGTTCACGCGTTTGCTGCAGCGGGGCCGTGCGGGCATAGTCGGCGGCGGCCTGGCTGCCCTGCGTCTTGACCAGTTCTTCAACATGTTTGGCAATGGCCATGCGCTCTTGCAGCACCGCCTGCAGCAGCGTCAGGCGCTCGTTCTGCGCTGCATGGTCCGCACTCAGGCTTGTCAGCGTCACGATGGCCGCCTTGCGGGCAGCCATCGCCTGGTCACGCGCGGTCAGCCGCGCGGTGTCGCCGGTAAAGCGATAACCCTGGGTGTCGTATTCAATGCTCAGGGTGTTCATCCGGATGCTGCCGATGGCATCGAGCATGTCGCGGGTGTGGCGCAGCTTTTGGTCGGCCTCCGCCGAGCTGGTGGCCATCTTCCAGCTGGTGGCGGCCAGGCCTATGGCCACCAGCACCGAGACGACAAAGGCCATGAGCACCTTGGACTCAAAGCTGTTCGTCGGAATGGGTGCAAATACTGCTGCTTTGTTTTTCATAGTGCCGCCCCGTCCTCCATCCCTTTGCGCACGGACATTCTTGGCAGTGACGGGATTTGTATCATGGCGTGAGGAAAGAGTCTAGCCTCTCGTGCACTGATGTGGTTGGATAACAGCCTTAATTCGCCAGGGCCACGCGATGGCACTCTGGCAAATGGGCTTCGATTTTTGCCACGATGCTGGCGTCGAGCTTGCCGCTTTCGGCCTGGCCTTGCAGGATGGCCAGAATTTCTGCCGGCGGAAGCGCCTGCCGGTAGGGGCGGGTTTGCGCCAGCGCCTGGAACACATCGGCGGCGGCAATGATGCGGCTCTCAAAAGAGATCTGGCTGCTGCTCTGGTGGTACGGGTAGCCGCTGCCGTCCATGCGCTCATGGTGCTGGCCGGCCCACAGGGCCACGTCTTCCAGGCCGTGGATGTTCTTCAGGATGCTGTAGGTGTCGAAGCTGTGGCGCTGCACGTCGGCATATTCCAGCGCGGTGAGCTTGCTGTTCTTTTCCAGCAGTTCGTCCGGCACCCGCAGTTTGCCCAGATCGTGCAGCAGCCCGGCCAGCTCCAGCATTTCGCAGGTCCGGGGTGTCAGGTCAAACTGCTCGCCCAGGTAGCGGGCCAGCGAGGCCACGCCTTCCGAATGCTCGCGCGTGAAGGTGCTCTTGGCATCCACGATGCGAGAAAACACGCGCACCAGGCTGCGCAGTTCTGCAAAGGCGATCTCCATCGGCTGCGAGTCAAAAATCCAGCGCGCCACATAGCCGCTCACATGCTCGCTCTCCAGCGCAAACCAGAAGCCTTCGGAGGCCGAAACTTCCATGAAGTGGTCCACCAGGCCGGGCTCAAACCAGGTGCCGCGCCGCTCGTAAATCTGCGTCCGGATCTGGTCCCGCGACAGCAGCAGGTTATTGGAGGTGCCGCGCATGCCCAGACAGGAAATGTCGACCCGGTCGGCCAGGTAGATGCAGTTGGCAGCCAGGCGCGTGGCAAGCGGCAAGTCCAATGCTTCAGACCGGTCCCAATGGGTGTGGTGGTAGCGCACCAGATCGGACAGGGGTTGCAGCAGCGCGCAGGACTGCATCAGAGCGGCCCCGTCCAGACAGTGCTCGGCCTCGTTCTCCCATTCAAACTGGGCCAGTCGGGCATGGATCAGGGTCTTGGAAACACCGCAGTCGTGCAGGATGGCGGCCTGAAACAGATCGTCCAGGCGGCGCGTCGGCCAGCCTGCGTGCTTGGCACATTCGGCCGCAATATAGGCCACACGCTTGCCGTGGTGGATGTGCGTGACGCCAACCAGGTCCAGCGCGTCCGAGAGGGAGTAGATGGCTTCGTGAAGATTGATTTTGAAGTTGGACATCGGGCGAGCCTCCGTGCGCACGCCAGATCAGTATATGGGGTGCACGGTCGTTCGACCAATGAAATCCGGCCTGTATGCCGGTGTTAACCCTGTGTTGTTCCTTAGCACATGTTTTGAACCTTACGCAATACAATTTGTCGCTTTGTCCATACAATAGGCGCACATAGTGGGGCAAAGTCGTGTCGCATCGCATTGCCCCTCAACAAAATAAACCGTACGTCGGGTCCAGCAATGAGATTGGCAAGTGGGAGGATGCGACTCAGCCGCAGCTATGCGGCCGTGTTGAGTGCAATTGGCGCCTTGGCGAGCGCCAACGCGCAGTCGCTTCCGTCCGGCATGGCGGTGCAGGCCGGGCAGGCCGTGCTCACCAAGCCCGGCACCAACATCCTCAATATCCAGAACACCCCGGGCGCCATTCTCAACTGGCAGAGCTACAGCATAGGCGCCGGCCAAACCGTCAACTACCAGCAGCAAAGCGCCAGTAGCGCAGTGCTCAACCGGGTGGTTGGCACCGATCCCACGTCGATCCTGGGCCGGCTCAGCAGCAACGGCAAGGTCTTTTTGATCAACCCCAACGGCATGGTGTTCGGCCAGGGCGCCCGCATCGACACCGCCGGCTTTCTGGCCTCCACGCTAAACATTTC
>CANBTQ010000373.1 GCA_947372425.1 Comamonadaceae bacterium
AGCCCGAGGGCGAGCTGGCTGGTCTCTACAAGTCCGTGGCGCGCAAGGTGGCGCTGGCGATTGCCGCCAAGAACAAGGACTTCAGCAGCAAGTTCCCCAGCATCACCATCAGCAAGAACACCTGATCTGGCTGTTGCAACCCAGCGGCCAGCACCATGAATCTGCTGCCTTCTTTGCGCTACCTGGTGGCGCTGCAGGAGCACAAGCACTTCGGGCGCGCGGCCCAGGCCTGCCACATCACGCAGCCCGCGCTCAGCAATGCCATCCGTGCGCTGGAGCGTGAGTTCAATGTGGTCATCGTCAAGCGTGACCGCAACTTTGCCGGCCTGACGCCGCAGGGCGAGCGGGTGCTGGCCTCGGCCAAGCTGATGCTGCATGAACACGCCAACCTGCAACAGGAGCTGCAAAGCGAGACGCTGGCGCCACGCGGGCCCATCCGCATAGGCGCGGTGCCCACGGCGGTGCCGATTGCGGCCCGCTTTGCCGCCATGCTGCATGCGCGCCACGGTGGTGTGCAGCCGGTGGTGCTGTCGCTGAGTTCATCCGATCTGGAGCGCGGGCTGGAAGACCTGACGCTGGACCTGGCGCTGGGCTACAGCGAACGCATGCGGGTGCAGGAGCGCAAGCTGCGCGTCTGGCCGCAGTACACCGAGCATTACTTCCTGCTGCGGCGTGCCGCCAAGCCCCATGCCAAGGGCTTGCAACTCACCGCCTCCATGAGCTGGAAAGCGGCGGCCCAATTGCCCCTGTGTCTGCTCACGCCCGAGATGCACAACCGCACCATCGTGGACGCGGCCTTCACCACCGCCGGTGTGCGCGTGACGCCGGCCATAGAGACCAACTCCATCATGACCATGATGCTCAGCGTGGTTGACGGCGATGTGTGCAGCGTGTTGCCCGGCGCCCTGGTGGACACGCTGCGCGGCTACGGCGAACTCGAAGCCTCGCCGCTGACCGGCCCCGAAATCAAGACCCGCATCGGCTTTATCTCCCACGCGCAGGCCCGCCCCTCGCGTGCGCTGGAAGCCGGCCTGGCCCTGGCGCAAGACGGCGCCTGGTTGCGCCATGCGGCGGCGCACAGCGGGCTGCTGGCGGCGTGACGGGCCCGCAGCCGCCTCTGCCGCCGACCCGCGCCCTGGTCTGGTTCAAGCGCGACTTGCGCATCTACGACCATGCCGCGCTGGTGGCGGCGCAGCAGCACGGCGATGCGCTGGCCCTGTTTGTGATCGAGCCCGAATGGCTGCAAAGCCCCGAGTGCGACCCCTGCCATGTGGACTTTGCGCTGGGTTGCCTGGCCGAACTGCGTGCCGCGCTGGCCCTGCGCGGCATGCCGCTGCGGGTGTGCGTGGGTTCCGTCGTGCCGGTGCTGGCGCAACTGCACACCGAAGTGGGCTTCACGCAGCTGCTGAGCCATGAGGAAACCGGCCCCGGCTGGTCGTACACGCGTGATCTGCAGGTGGCCGACTGGTGCCGCGCACAGCAGGTCGCGTGGCAGGAATTTACCCAGACTGGCGTGGTGCGGCGCCTGCGCACCCGCTCGGGATGGGCTGCGCGCTGGCAGGCGCGCATGGATGCGCCTTTGCATTTGCTGGAAGGTGGGTTTAGGCCCGCCGTGCCGCTGGAGCAAGCCGCGTTGCCGACCCTGGCCAGCCTGGGTCTGCCTGCCCATGGCAAGACCTTGCAGGCCGCCGGTGAAAAAGCCGCGCGGCGCGCCCTGCGGTCTTTCCTGCAACTGCGCGGGCAGGACTACCGCAAGGCACTGTCCAGCCCGTTGACCGCCGAAGACGGTTGCAGCCGCCTCAGCCCCCACCTGGCCTTTGGCACACTCTCGCTGCGCACCGTGCACCAGGCCACCGAGCTGGCGATTGCCAACAGCCCGGACCGCGCCATGGCCTACGCATTGCGCGGCTTTGCCGGGCGGCTGCGCTGGCATTGCCACTTCATGCAAAAGCTCGAAGACCAGCCCGACATCGAGTTCCACAACGTGGCCCGCGTCTGCGACGGCCTGCGCGAACACGCCTTTGATGAGGCGCACTTTGCCGCCTGGTGCGCAGGCCGCACCGGCTACCCCATGGTGGATGCCTGCATGCGTTCGCTGGTGGCCACGGGCTGGCTCAACTTCCGCATGCGCGCCATGCTGGTGAGCTTTGCCAGCTACCACCTGTGGCTGCACTGGCGCCGCCCCGGGCTGTTTCTGGCGCGGCAGTTTCTGGACTTCGAGCCCGGCATCCACTGGAGCCAGATGCAGATGCAAAGCGGCACCACCGGCATCAACACCCTGCGCATGTACTCGCCCACCAAGCAAGCGCGTGACCAGGACCCGGATGGCGTCTTCATCCGCCGCTGGTGCCCCGAGCTGGCGCGCGTGCCGCTGCCCTACCTGGCCGAGCCGTGGAAGATGGACATCAGCGTGCAGCACATGGCAGGCTGCCACATCGGCAGCGATTACCCCGCACCCATCGTGGACGAGAAGACCGCGCTGCAACGGGCCAAGGACTGTCTCTACGGTTTGCGCCAGACGGACGCAGCGCGCGAGGAAGCGGGCGCGGTGCAGGCACGCCATGGCTCGCGCAAGAGCGGCCTGCCGCCTTCCGGCCAACGCCGCAAGGCTGCGCCCACGGCGCGCGGCAAGCGGGCTGCTGGGGAGCCCGCAGCGCCGGCTGCGCAGGGCGACCTGTTCGGCTGAAGGGGCCGCGCCACCCCAAGGCCAATCAACCCCATTCCCATGAAAAACGACTTCAAAGGCAACAAGCAATCCCTGCCCAGCAAGCCCTGTGCGGTGTGCGGCCGCACCATGACCTGGCGCAAGGCCTGGGCCAAGAACTGGGAGTCGGTGCGGTACTGCTCCGATGCCTGCCGCGCCAAAAAAGGCGGGCCCAAACCCGCTGCCTGAGGCGCACCGTGCCGGGCAGGCTACCCCAAACCGGCGCACAACCGAATCCATGACCAACACCAAAATCACCGCCACCAACCTGCCGCCCCGGGTGCGCAATCTGGTCATCGTGCTGGGCGACCAGTTGGATGAAGCATCCTCCGCCCTGCAGGGTTTCGACCCGACACAAGACGTGGTCTGGATGGCCGAGGTGGCCGAAGAGTCCACCCACGTCTGGTCCGCCAGGCAGCGCATCGCCGTGTTTCTGAGTGCCATGCGCCACTTTGCGCAAGCCCTGCGCGCGCAGGGGCTG
>CANBTQ010000374.1 GCA_947372425.1 Comamonadaceae bacterium
GAAGTGCGCCCCAGCTGGTACCACAACATGTCCTCCGTGCTGCAGGCCGGCCCCAGCGTGCGCACCAACCAGCTCGACCACGACGAAGAAACCGTCTTCAAGGCGCGCCAGTACCTGTACGACCATGTGCGCAACACACCCGATCAGCCGTTTTGTCTGACGGTGTCTATGACGCACCCGCACGACCCCTACACCATCCCCGCCGAGTTCTACAACCTGTACCGCGATGAAGATATCCCCATGCCGGCGCACCCGATTGCGCAGCAAGACCAGGACGCGCATTCCAAGCGCCTGCTCAAGGTGATTGATCTGTGGGACAAGCCCATGACCGACGAGGCCATCCGCCGCGCGCGCCGTGCCTACTTTGGCTCCTGCAGCTATGTGGACAGCAAGATCGGTGAGTTGCTCAAGACGCTGAAGGACTGTGATCTGGCCGACGACACCATCATCGTCTTCTCGGGCGACCATGGCGACATGCTGGGTGAGCGCGGCCTTTGGTACAAGATGCACTGGTTCGAGATGGCCGCGCGCGTGCCCATGATCGTGCACGCCCCGGCGCGCTTTGCGGTTGCCCGCGTGGCCGGCAGTGTCTCCACCATCGACCTGCTGCCCACCTTTGTGCAATTGGCCGGCAGCACAGTAGACCCGCTGTTGCCGCTGGATGGCCGCTCGCTGATGCCGCATCTGCAGGGCGCAGGCGGCCATGACGAGGTGTTTGGCGAATACATGGCCGAGGGCAGCAAGACACCGCTGATGATGATCCGCCGCGGCCCCTGGAAGTTCGTCTACTCGCAGGATGACATCTGCATGCTGTTCAACCTGCAGGATGACCCGGCCGAACTGAGCAATCTGGCGGACGCGGTAGCGCACCGCGATACGCTGCAGGCCTTTCTGGCCGAGGCCGTTGCGCGCTGGGACCTGCCGGCCTTGCATCAACAAGTGCTCAATAGCCAGCGCCGTCGCCGCCTGGTCTACAGCGCACTGACCAAGGGCAAGCTCACGTCCTGGGACCACCAGCCCTTTGTCGATGGCAGCCAGCAATACATGCGCAACCACATTGATTTGGACGATCTGGAGCGCCGGGCGCGTTTTCCAAGACCTTAGAGCGTTACCATTGCCTGGGCTTGTAGCCGGAGGCTGCGGCCAAAATTTCCCGCCCGGACACCCAGGCGACAAAAATAAAGGAGACAGCCATGGCACTGAACAATCCCCACATTCCATCGCCGCGTGCATTGCTGGGCGACCGGGTGTTGCTGCTGGCCATTGGCGTGGGTGCTGTGGCGGCGGTGGCGCTGGGGCTGCAATTTGTCGAAAGCGGCCTGGCCATTGGCGCGACGCTTGCCTTGCTGCTGCTGGCGGCCGTGGGCTATGCCAGCGGGCCGGGCTCGCAGCCCAGTCGCTACGTTCTGACCTTTGTCCTGGTCTCCCTGGTGGCGCTGCACATCCAACTGGCCCGCGGCATGCTGGAATTTCACTTTGGCCTGTTTGTCGTGCTGGCCTTTTTGCTGGTCTACCTGGACTGGAAGCTCATCGTATTCGGTGCCGGCCTGATTGCGGTGCACCACATCCTGTTTGACCGCCTGCAGGCGGCGGGCATGGGCTTTTACTGCACCACAGCGCCGGACTTCATGCGCATCGTAGGCCATGCCGCCTATGTGGTGATCCAGTCGGGCGTGGAAGTCGTGCTGGCGCTGAGCATGCGGCGTGCATCGCAAGAGGGCGAAGAGCTGGCACAACTGGTCAGCAGCGTGAACCGTGCAGAAGGCATTGCGCTGGACGTGCACAGCATGGCCGTGGCAACGCCCGGAGCACAAGCACTGAAAGAAACCCTGGTGCGCATGGACACCGCCGTATCGGCAGTGCGCAGCGGCGCCCATGGCATTGATGTAGCCTGCTCGGAAATTGCCAGTGGCAACCAGGATCTGAGTGACCGCACCGAACAGACCGCTGGCAATCTGCAGCGCACCTCCAGCAGCATGGCCGCGCTGACGCAAACCGTGCGCCAGAGTGCCGACAGTGCCCGCCAGGCCAACCAGCTGGCCATGAACGCCAGCACGGTAGCGGCCCAGGGCGGTGCGGTGGTGGCGCAGGTGGTGCAGACCATGCAGGGCATCAACGAGAGCTCGCGCCGCATCTCCGACATCATCAGCGTGATCGATGGCATTGCCTTCCAGACCAATATCCTGGCGCTCAATGCGGCCGTGGAAGCCGCCCGCGCCGGTGACCAGGGCCGTGGCTTTGCCGTGGTGGCGTCCGAAGTGCGATCCCTGGCCGGGCGCAGTGCCGAGGCGGCCAAGGAAATCAAGACCTTGATCAACGCCAGCGTGGAGCGGGTGGAGCAGGGTAGCAACCTGGTCGGCCAGGCCGGCACCACCATGGCCGAGGTGGTGGACAGCATCCGCCGCGTCACCGACATCATGGGCGAGATCAGCTCCGCCACCGCCGAACAGGCCACCGGTGTGGCGCAGGTGGGCGAGGCGGTGACCGAGATGGACCAGGCCACGCAGCAAAACGCCGCCCTGGTGGAAGAAATGGCCGCAGCCGCCGCCAGCCTGAAGTCGCAATCGCAGGATCTGGTGCAGACCTTTGCCGTGTTCCAGTCGGAAACCGGCCACGCGCAGCCTCGGCTGACCCGCTAAGCCCAGCGGCCAGGCGCGCCGCGCCCTGGCTTCAGTGGCCGGAGCCCCGGGCCGATGCCAGCCAGGCGCGCGGCGACAGGCCCAACCTTTGCGCAAACACGCGGGACAACGCCGAAGCATTGGCATAGCCCAGGGTATCGGCAATGCATTTGACCGACTGGCCCTGCACCAGGTACTGCATGGCCAGGGTCATGCGCCAGTCGGCCAGGTAGTCGGCTGGCGTGGCCCCCACCAGGGTCTTGAAGCGCGCGGCAAAGGCGCTGCGTGACAGGCCGGCTTGCAAGGCCATTCTTTCCAGGTTCCAGGCCGCCCCCGGTTGCTCATGCAAGGCGGTCAACGCGCGCGCCAGAGCGGCGTCGGCCAGGCCGGTCATCAAACCGATGGCCATGCCGCCTTGCTGCGGGTGGTCCAGCAGCCAGCGCAGCAACTGGATCAGCACCACCTCAGCCAAGCGGTCGGCCAGCAGGCGGTGGCCGCAGCGCACCTGGTCGGCCTCGGCAAACAACAGGTCCAACGCCGTTTGCAA
>CANBTQ010000375.1 GCA_947372425.1 Comamonadaceae bacterium
AGCGCCTTGGAGCTGATGTTCTTGACGATGTCGGTAGCCGGCTGCATGGTCTCTATCCAGTCTTCCGGATGCGGCTCCACCGACAGCGTCAGGCCCTCGCGCTCGAAGATGGGCAGCAGCTCGTCCATGGAGCGGAACCAGGCCGCCTCGCACAGCTCCTTGGTGTTGGCGCCGGGCTTCTCGCCCACCGAACGCTCGGGCGAGGCACCTCGGCCGAACTCGCTGATCATCAGCTCGCAGCCCATTTCCACCGAGACCTCGATGGCCTTCTTCCAGCAGCGCACGGCCCACTGGCGTTCGTCCTCAAAGGGGCTGGCCCAGCGGTACATGGGTTGCAGCGTGGCCAGGCCGACGCCGGCGGTTTTCATGGCAGCCTTGAAGCCCTTCATGCGCTCCTTGGTGGCGCGGGGCATGACCCACCAGTCCAGAAAATCCGAGCGCGGCGAGAGCTCGATCTGGTCATAGCCCAGGTCGGCCACGGCGCCGGGCAGCTGCTCCAGGCTGAGGTGGCGGATCATGTACGGGTCTAGTGCAATCTTCATGCGGGTCTCCTGTGGTTCTTGTGGCCGCACACCCTGTACGGCTGGCGTAATGTAGGTTTGCCGCGCGCCGGAGATGGCGACATAATTGACGAAATATCGTCAAACCATGGAAAACCCTAAGCGCCGAAAAAAGTCCGCCCGCTTCACCGAAATCGCAGCGCTGGCCGGCGTGAGCGTGGCCACCGTGGACCGGGTGCTGAATGAACGGGACAGCGCCTCGGTCAAGGCGCGCGAGAAGGTGGTACAGGCCGCGCGGCAGCTCGGCATACCGCGTGTTTTGCCGGAGACGCGGCACGGGCTGATCCACATCGACATCGTGCTGCCGGACAACCCTTCGCCATTTTTCAAGCGCCTGAAACAGGCCATGAAGCGCGGTGTGGCCATGCTCGACAAGCGCCTGGTGGTGCACCATGTCACCACCCCGGAAGAAGACGAAGCGGCGCTGATACGCGCCATCGGGCCGCGCCGTTACCCGCGCCAGGCGCTGATCGTGTCGGCCCCCGACACCCCGGGCGTGCGCCAGGCCCTGCAGGCAGCCCGCAGCCGGGGCGAACATGTCTGCATGGTGGTGACCCGCGTCAATGAGGTGCCGCGGGCGGATTACGTGGGCATCAACAACCACACGGCCGGGCGCACCGCGGGCTATCTGCTGGGCCGGCTATGCCATCGCCAGGGGCGGGTGCTGATTCTGTCGAGCCGGGTCGACTACCTGGGCCACATTGAGCGCAGCGCGGGCTGCCGCGAGATTCTGGCGGCGCAATTCCCCACGCTGCGCTGCGACGTGGACACCACCGAAACCCATGACGATCCGGACAAGTGCTACTGGGTCGTGCGGCAGGCACTGCAGGCCGTGGGCGGCATCGTCGGGCTCTACAACACGGGCGCCGGCTCGCCCGGCATCCAGGCCGCGCTGCAGCGCTATGCGGGTGAAAAAGTGTGCTGGGTCACTCACGAAATTTCCGACGACCACCGGCAGTATCTGGAGCAGGGCGTGCTGGATGTGGTGATCGACCAGGACCCCGACACGCAGGCCATCCGGGCCCTGCAGAACGTGCTGGCGGCCGTGGGCATGACGCCACCGGTCAGCCCGCTGGAAAAGCCCGGCGAGTTCCGCCTGTACTTTGCCGAGAACATGAACCCGCAGCCCTATCTGGGCTGAGCCTGCACGCACACCCTACACCATGCCTACAGACCCTTTGCACGCCAAACCAGCCCACCACCGCACAGCCGGCTTTGCCAACAGCGACCCGGCCGTGGTGATTGGCAACTTCCCCTGGTACGACATGCTGTGGCGCAGCCTGCGTGGCGACTTCAGGCCGCTGGCCCCGCCGCAAGGCGGCTACGCCGCGTTCGCCAAACAATGGAGCGTGCCGGTGGACACAGCGCGCCTGGCGCAGCGGCAGATGGCGCCGGTGGTGACCTGGCTGGGCCATGTGTCGATGCTGCTGCAGGTGGGCGGGCTCAATGTGCTGACCGACCCGACCCTGGCTGACTGTGCCGGCCCGTATGGCCGCTTTGGTGCGCCGCGCAGGGTGCCCGCGCCCGTGCGGGCGGACCGCTTGCCGCCCATCGACGTGCTGCTGATTTCGCACAACCATTACGACCACCTGTGCGATGCCACCATCGCCGCCCTGGTGGCGTCCGGGCAAAAGCCAAAAATCTTTGTGCCGCTGGGCCTCAAGGCCTGGTTTGATGCGCGCGCCATTCCCAACGTAACCGAGCTGGATTGGTGGGACCACGCGGACGTCACGCACGACACCGACGGAAAGGCCTTGGCGCAGCCGGTGCGCATCCACTGCACACCGGCGCAGCACTGGAGCCGGCGCACGCCGTTTGATACCAATGCCTCGCTCTGGTGTGGCTATCTGGTGGAGCGCAACCCGGGCACCAAAGATGCTTGGCGCTTTCTGTTTCCGGGTGACACCGGCTACAGCGCCGACTTCAAGGCCCTGCGCGCGCGCCTGGGTGCGGTGGACTTTCTGGCCCTGCCCATAGGCGCTTACCTGCCGCGCGACTTCATGAAGCCCATGCACGTGAACCCCGCCGACGCGGTGCAGCTGATGCTGGACCTGGAGGCCAAACAGGCCATGGGTGTGCACTGGGGCACGTTCCAGCTGACGCAGGAAGCCTTTGACCAGCCGCCGCGCGATCTGGCAGCCGCACTGCAGGCGCGGGGCCTGCCGCCCGACAAGGTCTGGCTGCTGCGCCACGGCGAGACGCGCGCGCTTGCCAAGTAAAAAAGCCCCTGCCGGCGCCCTCGCGCTGTGGCAGAGGCCTGCCCGCAGCGGGCTGCAGGCCGGGGCTTGTCAGGCGCCCACCCAGGCCGCGCGGTAGTCCTTGGCGTATTGTTCCAGCGTGCCCGGTGCGCGGCCCAGAATGGTTTGCACGGCATCCGTCGTGCGCTCGGAATAGCCGGCCTTGAAGTAGCCCAGGATCAGCAGCAAAAACTCGGCATAGGGCGCGGGCACACCGGCCTGCAGCAGGCCGCTGCGCAGCGCGTCGGGGCTTATTTCCTGGTAGCCAATGGGCTTGCCGGTCTCGGCCGACAGCACCGCGGCCACCTGGTCATGGTCCAGCGCCACGCTGCC
>CANBTQ010000376.1 GCA_947372425.1 Comamonadaceae bacterium
TGCCGGAGCCGGTGGTACCGGCCACCAGCACATGCGGCATCTTGGCCAGGTCGGCGACGATGGGGTTGCCGATGATGTCTTTGCCCAGGCCCATGGTCAGCAGGGACTTGGCCTCGCCATACACCTGCGAGCCCAGAATCTCGGCCAGCCGAATGCTCTGGCGTTTGGCATTGGGCAATTCGAGGGCCATGTAGTTCTTGCCCGGAATGGTTTCCACCACGCGAATCGATACCAGACTCAAGCTACGCGCCAAATCCTTGGCAAGGCCCACAATTTGCGCGCCCTTGACGCCGGTGGCCGGTTCAATCTCGTAGCGGGTAATCACCGGGCCGGGCTGGGCCAGCACCACGCGGGCTTCCACGCCAAAGTCTTTGAGCCGCTTTTCTATCATGCGGCTGGTCATCTCCAGGGTGTCGGCGGACACGGTTTCCTGGCGCAGCAAGGCCTCGTCCAACAGGGCCACCTGCGGCAGCTTGCTGTCGGGCATCTCGGAAAACAAGGGCTTCTGGCGCTCCTTGGCCACGCGCGTGCTTTGCGCGGCCTCGACCTGCACCGGACGCTCCACGATGATGACGGGCGGCGCGTGGTGCTGCACAATTTCCTCGCGCTCTTCAAACACCACCTCTTCGCGCTCACGCATGGCCTGCTGACCGATTTCCATGTCCTGCGCCAGTTCGCGCTTTTCACGCTGCTGCTCCACAAACGAATAAGCCCAGGCCCCGACGCGCTCGGCCACCTGCATCCAGGAAAAACGGAACACCAGGGCGCAACCCACCACGCCCAGCACAATCGCCACCAGGCCGGAGCCCGCAAAGCCCAGCCAGCGCACACTCCACAGGCCCAGCACATAGCCGACCACACCACCGCCATGGCCGGGCAGCAAGCCCTCAAAACGGTACATGCGGCTCCACTCCAGCGTGGTGCTGCCATACATCAGCAGCAGCAGTCCCAGCCAGAAGGCCCAACGGTGGGCATGCAAAGGGGGCTGCGCACTGGCCTGCGGCGCATCCGCATGCAAGCCATCCCCACGCAGGCGCTGGGCCAGCAGCGAAAGCCATTGGCGCAAGGCCACCGCCAGGCACCACCAGACCGAAAATCCGAACAGGAAATAGCCCATGTCGGCGACCCAGGCGCCCAGGCGCCCGGCACGGTTGATCACGGCCACCCCCGTACCGGAGGTGGACCAGGCCGCGTCCTGGGGCGAATAGCTCAGCATGGCGATCAGCCAGATGGCGATCAGCACAAAGCCCGCCACCAGCGCCATTTCATTGGCAAAACGGGCCAGCCCGGTTGGGGCGGGCGGCGGGCGCGGCGCGGAGGATTGAAGCGTGTGCAGCGAGTAGGTCATTTGGTCAAAGTCAGTGCCTGCAAGCTTAACCCAAGCCAACATTTCCATATCCCGCCTTGCCCAGGGCCAAAGCGCACCTATTTACAATGCAGGGCGTTGCCGGCTGGCCTTTGCGCCCTGCCCGGCCGCGCACCTTATTTGAAAGCATCCATGTCCTCATCCAAACACGCCAAGGTCCTGATTCTGGGCTCCGGCCCCGCCGGCTATACCGCCGCCATCTACGCCGCCCGCGCCAACCTCAGCCCCATGCTGGTCACCGGCATTGCCCAGGGCGGTCAGCTCATGACCACTACCGAGGTGGACAACTGGCCCGCCGACGTCAACGGTGTGCAGGGCCCGGAGTTGATGCAGCGCTTTCTGGAACATGCCGAGCGTTTCAAAACCGACATCGTGTTTGACCACATCAGCGCCGTCGATCTGAGCAAGCGCCCCTTCACCCTGACCGGCGACAGCGGCACCTACACCTGCGACAGCCTGATTCTGGCCACCGGCGCCTCTGCCAAATACCTGGGCCTGCCCTCCGAGACGGCCTTCATGGGCCGCGGCGTGTCCGGCTGCGCCACCTGCGACGGCTTTTTCTACCGCGAAGAGGTCTGCTGCGTGGTCGGCGGTGGCAACACCGCCGTGGAAGAGGCGCTGTACCTGTCCAACATCGCCAAGAAGGTCTACCTGGTGCACCGCCGCGACAAGTTCAAGGCCGAAGCCATCCTGATCGACAAACTGATGGCCAAGGTAGCCACCGGCAATATCGAACTGAAAACATTTGTCACGCTGGACGAAGTGCTGGGCGACAGCACCGGCGTGACCGGCATCCGTCTCAAGAGCACGGTGGACGGTTCTACCGAAGACCTGACGCTCAAGGGCTGCTTTATCGCCATCGGCCACGCGCCCAATTCCGAAATTTTCAACGGCCAGTTGGAGATGAACGGCGGCTACCTGGTCACCAAGGGCGGCCTCAACGGTTTTGCCACCATGACCAGTGTGCCCGGCGTGTTTGCCGCCGGTGACGTGGCCGACCACGTCTACCGCCAGGCCATTACCAGCGCCGGCACCGGCTGCATGGCGGCCCTGGACGCCCAGCGTTTCCTGGAACAAGAGTAAAGCTCCCCCCGACTGTCGCCCACTGCCCAGGAAGGCGCGTCAGCGGCTGACGCTTGTGGCTCGCATCCCCCCTCAAGGGGGCGCACCCAGCGGCCCGACGAAGCCGGTTCCGCGGGTGCCCGCGAAGGGGCCGGCATAGCACGCGCGGCCCCCTTATAAAAATTGGCTATAATCAACGGCTTTGCTGGAAACAGCATCAGGGTTACCGCCACCCTTTTTCTTGGCGAGGTGAGGCTGCAGCGAGATCGGGACAGTTTGCAAACCGCAAATTGCTTGGATCGTGAGTTGCAGCCGTATATATCGGAGTGTCCTCATGGCACGCGTATGCGAAGTAACGGGTAAAGGCCCGATGGTCGGGAACAATGTTTCCCACGCCAACAACAAAACCAAGCGCCGGTTCCTGCCGAACCTGCAATACCGCCGTTTCTGGGTCGAATCAGAAAACCGTTGGATCCGTTTGCGGATTTCGAACGCGGGTCTGCGTTTGATCGACAAAAACGGTATCGATGTTGTGCTCGCAGACCTGCGCGCACGTGGCCAAGCTTAAGGAGTAGCACCATGGCAACCAAAGGCGGACGCGAAAAAATCAAGCTTGAATCTACAGCTGGCACCGGTCACTTCTACACCACCAGCAAGAACAAGAAAACCATGCCCGAGAAGATGCTGATCAAG
>CANBTQ010000377.1 GCA_947372425.1 Comamonadaceae bacterium
GCCGGTTGCACTGTGCACCTGAACAAGGAGCCCGTGCAGGAGTACATCAACAGCAACATCACCATGATGAAGTGGATGATTGCCAATGGCTATGCCGACGCGCGCACCCTGGCCCGTCGTATTGCAGCCCAGGAAGCCTGGCTGAAGGATCCCCAGTTGCTCAAGGGCGACGCCGATGCAGAGTACGCTGCCGTCATTGAAATCGACCTGGCCGACATCCATGAGCCCATCCTGGCCTGCCCGAACGATCCGGACGATGTGAAGACATTGGCCGAAGTCGCCGGCACCAAGATCGACGAAGTGTTCATCGGCTCCTGCATGACCAACATCGGTCACTTCCGTGCCGCTTCCAAGCTGATGGAAGGCAAGCGCGACATCCCGGTCAAGCTGTGGATTGCGCCCCCGACCAAGATGGACGCCAAGCAGCTCAGCGACGAAGGCCACTACGGCATTCTGGGCGGCGCCGGCGCACGCATGGAAATGCCCGGTTGCAGCCTGTGCATGGGCAACCAGGCGCAAGTGAAGGAGGGCGCCGTGGTGTTCTCCACCTCCACCCGCAACTTCCCCAACCGTCTGGGCAAGAACAGCTTTGTGTACCTGGGCTCGGCCGAACTGGCTGCCATCTGCTCCAAGCTGGGCCGTATCCCGACCAAGGAAGAGTACCTGGCCGACATGACGGTGCTGACCGCTGCCAGCGACAAGGTCTACCAGTACCTGAACTTTGACAAGATCGGTGACTACACGGACGCTGCTGCCACGGTGAAGGACGGCGTCGCCGCGTAAGCGATACCGGCTTGAGCCAACAGGCCCCGCAGTGCAAGCTGCGGGGCCTTTTTCTATGGTGCAACGTTGGTGCGATGGTGGCAAACGATAATTTGCGCATGAACATACTTGGCTCCATTCCGCTTTCGATGCAAACCATCCTGCTGTTGGTGGGGAGCAATGTGTTCATGACCTTTGCCTGGTACGGCCACCTGAAGAACATGGCCACCGCCCCCTGGTACACCGCCGCACTGGTGAGCTGGGGCATCGCACTGTTTGAATACATGCTGCAGGTGCCGGGCAACCGCATCGGTTTTCAGCAGGCGGGTTTCAATGTGGCCCAACTCAAGATCATGCAGGAGGTGATCACACTCACCGTCTTCGTGCCCTTTGCCATGGTCTTCATGAAGCAGGCTTTCAAATGGGACTTTGTCTGGGCCGGTTTGTGCATGGTGGGCGCGGTTTACTTTATTTTCAGAAGCGACTGAGGCTTGAACGGTGCCCATGCGGGGCGCGGTTAAACTTCAGCGCGTCATTGCAATGTCATCGCCGTGACTTATTTAACCATTAGGAGTCAGTAATGCTGTTTGGCAAGCTTTTGCCCCGTGAAGGTAACTTTTTTGAAATGTTCAACCAGCACGCTGACCGCATTGTGGAGGCCGCACAAGCCTTTTCCAAGCTGGTGGCCAACTATGGCGACCTGGAACTGCGCGCCAAATACAACCAGGAAGTGGACAACGCCGAGCGCGCTGCCGATCGTGTGACGCACGACTGCAACAAAGCCATCCACATTACCTTTATCACGCCGATTGACCGGGAACAGATTCACTCCCTGATCAACACCATGGATGATGTGGCGGACCTGATTCAGGACTCGGCCGAAACCATGGCCCTGTATGACGTGCGCCACATGACCGAAGAAATCGTGCGCCTGACGGATTTGAGTGTGAAGTGCTGTGAGCGCCTGCGCGATGCGGTCAAGCTGCTGAGCAATATTGCCGAACCTGCAACAGCCGAGGCTGCACTCAAGACCTGCGAGGAAATTGACCGCCTGGAGTCGGATGCCGACCGCGTCATGCGCACCGCCATGAGCAAGCTGTTTCGAGAAGAACCGGATGTGCGCGAAGTCATCAAGCTCAAAGCCATTTACGAGCTGCTGGAAACCATTACCGACAAGTGTGAGGATGTGGCCAATGTGATCGAGGGCATCATCCTCGAAAATTCCTGATTCGCAAGCGGAATTCAGGACATGGAACACGTACAGACAACCCTTTGGGTGGTGGCACTGCTGGTCGCGCTGGCCTTTGTTTTTGACTTCATGAATGGATTTCATGATGCTGCAAACTCCATTGCCACTGTGGTTTCCACCGGCGTTTTAAAGCCCGGTCAGGCGATTTTGTTCGCCGCCTTCTTCAATTTTGTTGCCATCGGCATATTCCATCTGAGTGTGGCGGCCACCGTGGGCAAGGGCATTGTGCAGCCCGGTGTGGTGGACACCCATGTGGTGTTTGGCGCGCTGGTAGGGGCCATTTGCTGGAACGTGATCACCTGGTACTACGGCATCCCCAGCAGTTCTTCACATGCCCTGATTGGCGGCATTGTGGGTTCGGTGATCGCCAAGTCGGGGGCCAGTTCCCTGATCGGAGCGGGTATCTGGAAGACCGTGGTGTTTATTTTTGTCTCGCCCCTGCTGGGTTATGTGCTGGGCTCTTTGATGATGGTCGTGGTGGCATGGACCTTCAGGCGGGTGCGTCCATCCCGCATTGACAAGTGGTTTCGCCGTCTGCAACTGATTTCTGCCGGCGCGTACAGCCTGGGCCACGGTGGCAACGACGCACAAAAGACCATTGGCATTATCTGGATGATGTTGATTGCTACCGGCTATGTGTCGGCCAGCGATACCGCACCACCGACCTGGACCATTGTGTGCTGCTATATGGCCATTGGTGCCGGCACCATGTTCGGCGGCTGGCGCATCGTCAAGACCATGGGGCAGAGGATTACCAAGCTCAAACCGGTGGGTGGCTTTTGTGCCGAAACCGGTGGTGCCATGACGCTGTTCCTGGCGACTGCCCTGGGTGTGCCAGTTTCCACGACACACACCATCACTGGAGCGATTGTGGGCGTGGGTTCTACCCAACGCGCCAGCGCAGTGCGCTGGGGTGTTGCAGGCAATATTGTCTGGGCCTGGGTGCTGACGATTCCGGCCAGCGCCTTTGTGGCGGCAATTGCCTACTGGTTCAGCCTGCAGATTTTTTAAGTTCGGCTGGCTGGGCCACCGCCGGCGGCTCTTCCGCCTGGTATTCAAAGTAGCGCTGGAAGCTGAAGGCAATGCTGGACAGCAGCACCGTGGCG
>CANBTQ010000378.1 GCA_947372425.1 Comamonadaceae bacterium
GCGGGTGTAGTCGTACTCGCGGGAGGCATAGCTGCCGCTGGTGATGTGGTCCAGCACGCTGAAGCCGTGGATGTACTCGCGGTCTATCTTGTGGCCCAGCGGGTAGAAGGGGATCTGGTGGTAGGCGCTGACGCCTTTGTCTTGATCACCTTGCGTGACCTGGAAGGCGCCGTTGTGGTCGCTCCAGATCAGGCGGTGCACGCCACCCGAATGTTCAAAGTGGTAGTTGATGCCACACTCCTGCATCAGGCGGGTGATGAACTCAAAGTCCGTCTCGTTGTACTGGACCGTGTAGTCACGCTTGGGATAGCTTTCAATCAGGCGCTTGTCCGCTGCAAACGGGTAGTCGGCCAGTACGGCCTCGATGATCTGCACCGGGGTCTGGTCCTGAAACACCTTGCAGTCGGTGGTGAGGGTGGCCAGATGCAGCCAGGGGCGCAGCGTGAGTTCGTAGAGGGCGTGGCGGCTGTCCTCGCCGATGAAGCGGGCGGAGGTAATCAGGCCGGAGATTTCGCGCACCCCCGCACCTTGATTCGCCACACCGGAGCTACCGGGCAGGCCGGGCACAAACTGGCCCTGGCCTTCCAGTTCCACATAGCACGTCAACTCCAGGCCGACAAAGGCGTCCAGATCGAAGTTGCTGCCGCGCCCGCCCATGAAGCAGAGGGCATCGGGCGTCTGCAAGGTCAGGCGGTAGTCAAACAGGGCATTGATGTCCTCCGTGCCCTCGAGCTTGAGGGGCACCAGGGCCGGTTGCCCCGCGACAACGGGAATGGCGGGGCTAGTTACGGTCAGGGCACGCGGGGCGTTGAACACAGCAGACATACACACACTCCATGCATTGAGCCCATCGCCAGGGTGGCGATGCAGCAGAAAACCAAACGGGATGGGAAGGCCTGGGCGACCTTCGAAAGAAAGCCTGTATGTTGGATGGGTCCAGCTGGACCGGTGCGGCCAGCATCAGAAAATGCAGTGGCACAGAGATAACAGCCCCTCTGGCCAGAGGACCTGTTGCCGGGATTATAGGTTGGCCACCACACCAGCATGGCCAGGGAAAAGGCCGCCGCCGGGCAGACCCGCAGTGGAGCTGGCCGCCTGCCCGGGCGTTCAATTGCCACCCTTGCTGCCGCGCAAGGGCAAAGCAGTCGCAGCCGCCAAAGTCTGACCGGCGAGGTTGCATGCCGGCAAGGCAAACCTGTTCCCTGGGGGTTGGCAAGCTGGTACGCCGTAATGCCACAATCCCTGTGTGAAACAAATTCCCTACGAACTGCTGGTGGGCTGGCGCTACACCCGCGCCGGGCGCAGCACCCGGCGCAACGGCTTTATCTCCTTTATCTCCGGCGTCTCCATGCTTGGCATTGCGCTGGGCGTGGCGGCGCTCATCATCGTGCTCAGCGTGATGAACGGCTTTCAGAAAGAGGTGCGCGACCGCATGCTCAGCGTGGTCTCGCATATCGAGGTGTATGCCGCCGGTGGCGCTGCGCTGCCCGACCTGGCCACCACCCTGCAAGAGGCCAAGGCCAACCCGCAGGTGATTGGTGCTGCGCCCTTTATTGCGGCCCAGGCCCTGCTGGCGCGCGGCGAGGACATGAAGGGCGTGATGGTGCGCGGCATAGACCCGGCGCTGGAGCATGAGGTCACCGACCTGGCCTCCGGCGCGCAGGCGGCGGTGCTGGGCCAGCTCAAGGCGGGTGCATTCGGCGTGGTGTTGGGTGCCGAGCTGGCGCGGTCCTTGGGCGTGCGCTCCGGTGACAAGGTGACGCTGGTGGCCCCCAGTGGCGAGGTCACACCGGCCGGTGTGGTGCCGCGCCTCAAGCAGATGACGGTGGTGGGCACCTTTGACTCCGGCCACTTTGAATACGACTCGGCGCTGGTGATGCTGCACTGGCAAGACGCCGCGCGCATCTTCCGCCTGGAAGGCCCGACCGGCGTGCGCCTCAAACTGCGGGATCTGCATGCGGCGCGCAGCGTGGCGGCCGAGCTGGGCCGCAGCATGACGGGCGCACTCTATATCCGCGACTGGACGCAGCAAAACCGCAGCTGGTTTGCCGCGGTGCAGGTGGAAAAACGCATGATGTTCATCATCCTGACGCTGATCGTGGCGGTGGCGGCCTTTAACCTGGTCAGCACCCTGGTGATGACCGTCACCGACAAGCGCGCCGACATTGCCATTCTGCGCACCCTGGGGGCGAGTCCGGCCAGCATCATGGGCATCTTTGTGGTGCAGGGCGCCATGGTGGGGGTGATCGGCACGCTGGCCGGGCTGCTGTTGGGGCTGGGCGTGGCCTTCAACATCGATGTGATCGTGCCGGCGCTGGAGCACCTGCTGGGTGCCACCTTTTTGCCGCAGGACATTTACCTGATCAGCCGCATGCCGAGCTACCCGCAGATGAATGACATCCTGCCGATCGGCCTGATCGCCCTGGTGCTGGCCTTTGTCGCCACGCTGTATCCGAGCTGGCGCGCCAGCCGCGTCAATCCGGCGGAGGCACTGCGTTATGAATAGCCCGATACTCCATTGCGTGGGCCTGACCAAGCGTTTCCACGAAGGCCTGCTGGACGTCACCGTGCTGCAAGGCGTGGATCTGCGCGTGCAAAAAGGCGAGACGCTGGCCATCGTCGGTGCCTCCGGCTCCGGCAAAAGCACGCTGCTGCATTTGCTGGGCGGGCTGGATGCGCCCAGCAGTGGCAGCGTCACCCTCTGTGGCCAGGCCCTGGCCAGTTTGAGCGCGGCAGAGCAGGGGCGCCTGCGCAACCGGCACCTGGGCTTTGTCTACCAGTTTCACCACCTGCTGCCCGAGTTCAGCGCGCTGGACAACGTGGCCATGCCTTTGACGATCCGCCGGACCCCGCGTGCCGAGGCGGTGCAGGCGGCCAGCGAGATGTTGGCCAAGGTCGGCATGCAGCATCGCATCCAGCACCGGCCGGCCGAACTTTCCGGCGGCGAGCGCCAGCGCGTGGCCATTGCCCGTGCCCTGGTGACGCGGCCCGACTGCGTGCTGGCCGACGAGCCCACCGGCAACCTGGACCGCAGCACCGCCGACGGCGTGTTTGCCCTGATGCTGGAGCTGGCGCAGGCCCA
>CANBTQ010000379.1 GCA_947372425.1 Comamonadaceae bacterium
GTTGCGGGCGCACCACCTGTACCACCGCGATCAGCATTACGTTGTGCAGGACGGTGAGATTGTCATCGTGGACGAGTTCACCGGCCGTTTGATGACCGGGCGCCGCTGGTCCGACGGCCTGCACCAGGCGGTGGAAGCGAAGGAAAACGTGAGCATCCAGGCGGAAAACCAGACCCTGGCCTCGATCACATTCCAGAACTACTTCCGCCTCTACGGCAAGCTGGCTGGTATGACCGGCACCGCAGACACGGAAGCCTATGAGTTCCAGGAAATTTATGGCCTGGAAACGGTGGTGATCCCACCCAATCGCCAGAGCCGCCGTGAAGATCAGTTGGACCGTGTCTACAAGACCACGCGCGAAAAGTACGAGGCAGCAATCAAGGACATCCGTGAATGCTATGAACGTGGTCAACCCGTGCTGGTGGGTACCACATCGATTGAAAATTCCGAGCTGATTGCGCAACTGCTGGAAAAAGAGAAGTTGCCGCACCAGGTGTTGAACGCCAAGCAGCACGCCCGTGAAGCCGATATCGTGGCCCAGGCCGGACGCGCCAAAGCCATCACGATTGCCACCAATATGGCCGGTCGGGGAACCGACATTGTGCTGGGTGGCAGCATCGAAAAAACGCTGGAGGCCGTGGAAGCCGACGAGGCGCTGGACGCCACCGCCAAGCAGGCAGCCATTGCCCAGATTCGCGCCGACTGGACGCGTGACCACGAGGCCGTGAAGGCACTGGGCGGCTTGCGCATCATCGCCACCGAGCGCCATGAGTCGCGTCGCATTGACAACCAGTTGCGTGGTCGCTCTGGTCGCCAGGGTGACCCGGGCTCATCGCGCTTCTATCTGAGTCTGGATGATGCCTTGATGCGCATCTTTGCTGGTGACCGTGTCAAGGCCATCATGGACCGCCTGAAGATGCCCGATGGCGAGGCGATTGAGGCGGGCATCGTGACGCGCAGCATCGAGAGCGCGCAGCGCAAGGTGGAAGCGCGCAATTTCGACATGCGCAAGCAACTGTTGGAGTACGACGATGTTTCCAACGATCAGCGCAAGGTGATTTACCAGCAACGCAATGCCATCCTGGATGCACAAGACCTGAGCGCACAGATCGCCTCGCTGCGTGAAGGCTGCTTCCAGGATCTGGTGCGCATGTATGTGCCGGCCGAGTCGGTGGAAGAGCAGTGGGACATCCAGGCCCTGCAAAAGGTACTGGCCGATGAATGGCAGATGGAGCTGGACCTGAGCAAGCAGATTGCCGAGGCCAGTGCCATCAACGACGAAGACATTTTGCAAACCGTGGCCCAGGCGTCTGATGCGGCCTTCAACGCCAAGGTGGAGCAGGTTGGCCAGACCAACTTCACGCAGTTCGAACGCATGGTGTTGCTGCAAAGCATTGACACGCATTGGCGCGACCACCTGAGCGCACTGGATTATTTGCGCCAGGGCATCCACTTGCGTGGTTACGCACAAAAGCAGCCCAAGCAGGAATACAAGCGCGAAGCCTTTGAACTGTTTGGCCAGTTGCTCGACTCCGTGAAGAACGACGTGACCAAGGTGCTGATGACGGTGAAGATTCAATCTGCCGAGCAGATCGACGAGGCCACGCAGCAAATCGAGGCGCGTGCCGAGGCCATTGCCAATGTCACCTATAGCGCGCCAACCGAAACCGGTGAGGTGCAAACCACGGTGGATGAAGGCACCGTGGGTGGCGCCAAGACCGCCAGTGCCACCGCTGCCGCTGCTGCCGTGGCCGCCATGGGCCGCGTCGGTCGCAACGACCCCTGCCCCTGTGGTAGCGGCAAAAAATACAAACAGTGCCACGGCAAACTCGCCTGAAGGAAGACCATGTCCGTTAACCTGACCCTGCCTGATGCGGCTGCGCTGTACCCGATTGCTGGCGTGCGCATCGGCGTGACCGAAGCCGGTATTCGCAAGGCCAATCGCAAAGACCTGACGGTGGTTCTGATGGATGCTGGAGCCAGCGTCTCCGGTGTGTTTACCTCCAACCGCTTTTGCGCGGCCCCCGTGCAGCTGTGCCGTGATCATCTGGCGAGCGGGCAGGGCGTACGCGCCATGGTGATCAACACCGGCAATGCCAATGCCGGTACCGGCGAAGATGGGCTGAGCCGTGCGCGTAGTACCTGCTCTGCTCTGGCGCAACGGTTGGGAGTGACCTCAGAGCAGGTGCTGCCTTTTTCTACCGGCGTGATCATGGAGACCTTGCCGGTGGACCGCATTGAAGCCGGTTTGGACGCCGCCATTGCCGATGCCAAAGCCGACAACTGGCTCCAGGCGGCGGAGGGCATCATGACGACCGACACCCAACCCAAGGCCTATAGTGCCCGCGGCTTGGTTGGCGGCCAGTTGATCAGTGTGTCCGGCATCAGCAAGGGTGCCGGCATGATCCGCCCCAACATGGCCACCATGCTGGGCTTTATTGCCACCGACGCGAATGTCGATCAGGCGGTGATGAAGCAGCTGGCGCTGGAACTGGCCGAAGGCTCGTTCAACCGCGTCACCGTGGATGGTGACACCTCCACCAATGATTCGCTGGTGGTGATCGCCACCAACAAGGCGGGCAACACGCCCATTACGGCGCTGGACTCTGCCGATGGACAGGCACTCCAGGCCCTGATGCTGGATGTGGCCCGCAAACTGGCACAGGCCATCGTGCGTGACGGCGAAGGTGCCACCAAGTTCATCACCGTGCGCGTCGAAGGTGGTAAGACCGGAGAAGAATGCCGTTTGGTGGCCTACGCCATCGCCCACTCGCCCTTGGTCAAAACCGCATTCTTCGCCAGCGACCCCAACTTGGGCCGGATTCTGGCTGCGGTGGGTTACGCGGGCATCAGCGACCTGGACCAAACCAAGATTGCCCTGTTTTTGGACGACGTGCATGTGGTGGTGGATGGCGGGCGCAACCCCAGCTACCGAGAAGAGGATGGCCAACGTGTCATGCAGCAAAGCGAGATCACCGTGCGCATCCAGTTGGGCCGTGGCGACGCAGTGGACACCGTGTGGACCTGCGATTTCAGCCACGAATATGTGACCATCAACGCCGACTACCGCTC
>CANBTQ010000380.1 GCA_947372425.1 Comamonadaceae bacterium
AATACAGATGGATTGGCAGTGCCATTTTCTATACGTGAGAGATAGGTTTGGTAGATGCCACAGCGCTCTGCAAGTTGCACTTGCGTCATGTGGGCTTGTAGTCTGTGCTTGCGGATTTGCTTACCAACGAGCCTGTTTATATTGGTGTCCATTTGTCCCTTCCGGCCTACTTTCGCTCCCTATTTCCCTCCGTGGAACGTTTAAAGGATAGGCCAAACAAAGATGTTCTCACATGTATTCCTATGCGTACATTCTCCTATTCGCATATTTCATCCTTTTTTTGCCTACTAGATCCGATATTGCGCATAACACACTGAATTTTCAGCGATCGTGTTTTTTCAACGGAGCGTTATGGGCCTGCACGACTGCCGCGCAGGCGAGCCGGTTCGATTGAACAATCTGCCGGTGCGTTCAGTTCGGATTCCGCGGGTCTAGCGACCGCGTCGAACGCGCAAGAACTCATCCAATATCAGGCAGGCCGCTCCCAGGGTGATGGCGCTATCGGCCACGTTGAATGCGGGGAAGTGGTAGCCGTGGGTATGGAAGTCCAGAAAGTCCACCACATAGCCGTGCAGTACACGGTCAATCACATTGCCTACGGCACCCCCCAGCACACAGGCCAGGGCAAAACCGAACAGGCGCTGGCCGGCGTGGGACTTGAGCATCCAGACAATCACCGCCACCGCAACCACGCCCAGACCGGTGAAGAACCAGCGCTGCCAGCCGGAGGCATCGGCCAGGAAGGAAAACGCCGCGCCGGTGTTGTGCGCGCGCACTACGTTGAAGAAGTTGGTGACGTAGCTGCTGTCGCCCAACTGGTAGTAGCCCACCACCAGCACCTTGGTGAACTGGTCGGCCAGCACGATGATGAAGGCCAGCCCCAGCCATTGCAGCAGGCCCGAGCCGCCAGACCTTTGCAGGCCCATGCCACCTTTTTTGGAAGCGCGGGCCATCAGATGCCTCCTGCCGGGCCACCGCAAGGGAGGCAAGCCCCCTCGGGGGGCAGCGAATACGCGCAAGCGCGAGCGTGGGGGTAGGTCATGCAAACGTCCTTGTTTCACCCGCGCCATAGAGGTTGCTGGCGCAGCGTCCGCACAGGGTGGGGTGCGCGGCTACGCTGCCCACATCCGTGCAGTAATGCCAGCAGCGCTCGCACTTGGTGGCCTCGGACGCTTTCACCGCAATCGCCTGCACTTCGGCCGCCACCAGCGTGATGACCGAGGTGATGAACACGTACTTCAGGTCGGCGCCCAGGCTGGACAGCAGGGCGTAATCCGCAGGGTTCACGGTCAGCGTGACTTCTGCTTGCAGGGATGCACCCACTTGGCCGGTAGCGCGCAGGACTTCGATGTCCTTGTTCACGGCTTCGCGGATTTCGCGGATGCGGGCCCACTTGGCCAGCAGCGCTTCGTCGGCAGCGGGCAGCTGGGAATAGGTCTCCAGGAAGATGGTCTGGTCGGCTGCCACTTTTCCGGTAGCACCCAGCACGGTCCAGGCCTCTTCGGCGGTGAAGCTGAGGAAGGGCGCCATCCATCGCAGCATGGCCTGGGTGATCTGCCACAGCGTGGTTTGCGCCGAGCGGCGTGCCAGTGACTTGGTGGCGGTGGTGTAGAGCCGGTCCTTCAGGATGTCCAGGTAGAAGGCGCCCAGGTCTTCACTGCAATACACCTGCAGCTTGGAGACCACGGGGTGGAACTCGTAGACCTTGTAGTGCTTCAGGATGTCTTCCTGCAATTGCGAGAGGCGGCTCAGCGCATAGCGGTCGATTTCCAGCAACTGGTCTGCGGGCACGGTGTCGGTGGCCGGATCAAAGTCGCTGACGTTGGCCATCAGGAACTTCAAGGTATTGCGCACGCGCCGGTAGGTGTCCACCACGCGGGCCAGGATCTTGTCGTCGATGTTCAGGTCGCCCGAGTAGTCGGTAGAGGCCACCCACAGGCGCACGATTTCGGCGCCCATCTTGTCACTCACGGTCTGCGGCTCGATGGTGTTGCCCAGGCTTTTGCTCATCTTGCGGCCCTGGCCGTCGGTGGCAAAGCCGTGGGTCAGCAGGCCACGATACGGCGCGCGGTCGTACAGGGCGCAGCCCAGTAAGAGCGAGCTGTGGAACCAGCCACGGTGCTGGTCATGGCCTTCCAGGTACAGATCGGCCTCGGGCCCTTGGTCGTGGAAGGGTGGGCGGCCATACGCGTCCTTGTGGCTGCCGCGCAGCACGTGCTGGAAGGTGGAGCCGGAATCAAACCAGACTTCCAGAATGTCGGTGCTCTTGGTGTAGAGCGGCGCGTCGGTGGCGCCCAGGATTTCTTCGGTGCTGACGCGGCTCCAGGCCTCGATGCCGCCTTTTTCGACGATGTCGGCCGCCTGGTCCAGGATGGCCATGGTGCGCGGGTGCAGCTCGCCCGAATCCTTGTGCAGGAAGAAAGGCACGGGCACGCCCCAGCTGCGCTGGCGGCTGATGCACCAGTCGGGCCGATTCGCAATCATGTCGCGCAGACGGGTTTTGCCGTTCTCAGGATAAAACTGGGTTTGTTCGATCGCTTCCAAAGCCAGTTTGCGCAGGGTCTTGGGCGCCTTGTCCTTGGTGAATACACCGTCGCCCGCGTCCATGCGGATGAACCACTGTGCGGCGGCGCGGTAGATCACCGGCGTCTTGTGGCGCCAGCAATGCGGATAGCTGTGGGTGATGGGGCTGGTGGACATCAGGCGGTCGCTCTGTGCCAGCACTTCCAGGATGCGGGCACAGGCCTTCCAGATGTGCATGCCGCCAAACAGGGGCAGCGCGGCCGCGTAGGCGCCGTTGCCCTGCACCGGGTTCAGGATGTCGTCATAGGCCATACCGTGGGCCACACAGCTGTTGAAGTCATCCACGCCATAGGCGGGGGCCGAGTGCACGATGCCGGTGCCGTCGGTGTCGCTGACATAGTCGGCCAGGTACAGTGGCGACAGGCGCTTGTAGCTGTATTCGCCTTCGCCGCTGTCCACGTCGTACAAGGGATGGCGGAAGACGAGGCCGCGCAGGGCTTCGCCCTTCGCCGTGGCGATGACGGAACCTTCCAGCTTGAA
>CANBTQ010000381.1 GCA_947372425.1 Comamonadaceae bacterium
CGCCCGCACAAAAAGCACGGCCTGATGCCGCTGTAGGACGCTGCCATGACAGAACACCACAACGACAATGCGCTGGCCCAGGTGGCCGAGATGCGCGAGCAGATCGCAGCCCTTAAGCTGCGCGTGCATGCGCTGGATGCAGTGCGTGAAGAGCTCAACGCCCTCAAGCTCCACGTCACCGCACTGGAGCAAAGCGCAGCCAAGGCCGCCGCCGCGCCAGCGCCGGTGACCGAGGAAGACATGCTGGCCATCTCGGCCGCCGTGGCGGCCTTTCTCGGGGTGCGTGCGCGCATCCGCCAAGTGCGGCTGGTGCACTCCAGCGCCTGGGCCCAGGTCGGGCGCATGGGCACGCACGCCTCGCACCACACACACTGATTGGAAGCACCGTGAAATTACGCATTACTTTGGATGAGCGCACTTTTGAAGTGGAAGTTGAGGTGGCCCAGGAAGACCACGCCAACCTGCCACCGGCCTACCCGGTAGGCACGGCCCGTCTGTCCGGCAGTGCCGCTGCCGCACCCGTTGCCAGCGGCAACGCACCGGTCGCCGTGGCCGATGAGAGCAAGGCCTGCCGCAGCCCGGTTTCCGGCATGGTGGTGAAGGTGATTGCCGCCGCCGGTGACAGCATCAAGGCAGGCGACTCCATCCTGGTGCTGGAGGCCATGAAGATGGAAACCAACATCACGGCGCCACAGTCCGGCGTCATCGCCTCCATCCAGGTGGCGCAGGGCGCGCGCGTGCAGACGGGTGACGTGCTGGTGGAGTTCGAGTAGCCGCGTAACGGCCCGGGGCCGCGGCTACGGCCTGGCTGTTGCCGGGCCTTGCGCAGCCCGCCGGTGCAGCAGGGCGGCAAACGCGTCAAAGGCCTTGTGCATCACTGCCGGCTTGTAGGGGTAGAGCTCCACCGGGTCGGCCGCGTGGATCAGGCCGCGGCTGTCGGCCTCAAACACCAGCAGTTGGCCATCGGGGCCTTCGGCGCAATCAATCGTCACATAGTCCAATTGCAGCGCATCCGCAATGGCACGCAGTGGTGCGCCAAAGCGCTGGGCAAAGTCCTGGTCAAAGCCTTCCATCACGCGCTGCTCTTCCTGCCGTTTGGCCGCGCTGTCGGCCATGCCGGCCGAAAGGTAATGCACCATCCAGTGCGCCGAAATCGCCAGGTGGCACACAAAGGGAGTGCCGTCAATCAGCACGATGCGCAGCTTGCGGTAGCACGCGTCGGCAGACTGGTAATCGATGTATTGCGCGGCGTAGTAGGCGTCGGCCGGATGGCTGGCGTAATAGGCCTGCAGCGCCGCCGCGTCATCCACGCGCTGCAGGCCTTCGCCACCCTGCGTGTCTACGGGGCGGAGGGTGACCGGAAACGGCATTTCCAGTGCGTCGCCCCGACGCAGCCGCTGCGTGCGCGGCATGCAGACGCCGGGCAGGTCTTTGAGCAAGGTGTAACAACGCTCCCGCGCACAGTGGGCAATGGCGGTGGGCTGGTTGATCAGCGGCCGCGGCCAGCTTGCGGCGCGCGTCTGCAGTGCGGCGAGCAGCGACGCGTTCTTGCCGGATTCGCCAACTGCAATGAACGCGATGTCGTGCGCCGGCAGCTCGGCGGGCAGCTCCTCGCCGGGCAGCAGGTACAGGATCTCGGTCTGGATGCTGCTGCCATGCAATACGAACTCGATCGGCGTGTTGTCCTGCATATGGCCCGGGCCCATCAGCACCAGCAGGCGCAGCGTAGGCGGCCGGCTGTTTTCCAGACGGTACAGGCGCCCCTGTTGCAGCGCACGCGCCTGCATGCCCAGGGCCGCCTCGTGCTGGTTGACCAGCAGAAAGACGTAATACATCTGCATGTAGGTGCGGGCCAGGTCGCCGGCACCGTGCACCGCTTCCACCAGGGTCTGCAATGCCGGGGGCGTCATGGCCATCAGGGCCGGCAGGGCGTGCACGCAGGGTGGTGTGTGGGGAGGGGCTGGGTGCATGCGTGCAATCGGGTGGGACGCGGGGTGCTGCACAAAGTGTACGCTGCGCCCACTTGGCCGCCACAAAAGCCCGGACAATACCGGCCATGAACCCCACCCAGTTGCTGGTCGTAGATGACCACACCCTGTTTCGTCGCGGCCTGATCGCGCTGCTGTCGCAGGACGGCCGCTTTGCCATTGCGGGGCAGGCCGGCGATATGGGCGAAGCCCTGCGCTGCTGTGGCGCACGGCAACCCGATGTGATTCTGCTGGACAACCATTTGCCCGGCGTGCGCGGGGTGGATGGCATCCCGGCGCTCAAGGATGTTTACCCCCTTGCGCGCATTCTGATGCTGACCGTCAGCGAGAACGAGGACGATCTGGCCGCCGCCATGCTGGCCGGTGCCGATGGCTACCTGCTGAAGACTGTGGAGACCGCACAGCTCTGCGACTCGATAGACAAGGTGCTGGGTGGCGAGTGCGTCATCAGCCCGGAGATGATGACCAAGTTTGTCTCTGCCTTCCGTTCCAAGACGCCAGTCGCCAGGGATGGCGCCGGAGCGCTGCTGCCGCAAGCCGCGGCGGAAGACGCCGCAGTGGATTCTCTGTCCACGCGCGAGCGCGAAATCCTGGGCCTGATTGCGCGCGGCGACAGCAACAAGCTGATTGCCCGCGAACTCGACATTGCCGAGACCACGGTCAAGGTGCATGTGCAGCACATCTTCCGCAAGCTCAACCTCACGTCCCGCGTGCAGGTGGCGGTGTACGCTGCCGCACGCGGTCTGGGTTGAGCCAGATCAACAGCGGGCCGTTCACGCGGCGCACTACTACTTCAGAACTAGGGCGCCTTCGGGCGCCCTAGTTCTTTTGGTAAAGCCCGAGCGTCCCTTGGGAGGATATTCAGCACAGGCCTAAAGCTTGACAGTCATGCCATCCCTTCAGGAGTGCGCATGTCTACGGAAATCAAGGATTCAAAAAGAGCCTGGTCGGTGCTGATCGTCAGCACCCTGGCCTTTACGGTCTGTTTCATGGTCTGGATGATGTTTGGCGTGATCGGCATCCCGATCAAGAAGATGCTGAACCTCAACTCCACCCA
>CANBTQ010000382.1 GCA_947372425.1 Comamonadaceae bacterium
CGACCCTTGGCTTCGGAGGCCAATACTCGATCCACTGAGCTACAGCCGCGATCTAGATCAAGCATTGTAGGCGCATTCAATGAGGCGGCCGCTATAATCCAGCCTTCATTCAGAGCCAAACGCACATTAGAGGAATCCATGAGCGACAACAGCAACGCAAACGTTCACGATGAGGCACACAACGGGCCCATCAAAAATCCCAAGCAATTGCTGATTGCGGTGGCTTTCTCTTTCATCATCCCGGTGTTCATCATCATTGGCCTGGTCTACTTCGTGACCTCCGGCAACAAGCCGGCCGCCGGTTCGGTCGATCCGGAACGCGCCATTGCCGAACGCATTCAAAAGGTGGGCATGGTTGAGATTCGCAGTGCCAACCGGGAAGCGCGCTCCGGCGAAGAAGTGTTCAAGACAGTTTGCTCGGCCTGCCATCTGACCGGTGCCATTGGATCACCCAAGTTCGGAGATGCTGCGGCCTGGGGACCTCGCATCAAGACCGGTTTCAGTGCCTTGTGGAATTCCGCCATGAAGGGCAAGAATGCCATGCCTGCGCAAGGTGGCGGCGACCAGAGCGATCTGGAAGTGGCCCGCGCCGTGGTGTACATGGCCAACGCCGGTGGTGCCAAATTCGACGAGCCCAAGGCGCCTGCCGCCGCCGCTGCAGCCCCTGCGAAGTAAGGCCTGCTGCGCCGATCAGAAGCCGGTCACACGACCGGCTTTTTTGTTGCCTGTCGTTGCTGCGGGCTGCATACATAGCCGTAGCGCTGCGGCAATGTGTCGGACGGCGTGTCCGTCACACTCCAAAGCCCTTGTTCAATGGCATCCGCCGCAGCAGCAACGTCCTGGGTATGCACCAGCCCAAAACCCAGGCTGGTTTCGCAATACAGCCAGCCCCGCTCGTCTACGCTTGCGCGCAGCCATTGCGCCGGTGTGCCGTCGTGCGCGCTGATGCAGAAATCATTGCCCACGCGCCAGACCCAAGGTGTGGTCTCAAGTTCTACATAGACACGCTGCGGACCGTTCTGGAAGAACCATTGCCCGTCTGGGTCGGCAGCGTAATTGCGTTGTATGAAGTCGATCAGCTTGGCGTGCTGCAGACGGCTGCCTTTGGCACCTGCGATGCCGCTGGCAAAGCCACCCAATGACTGGGCCTGGTCGTCACGCATGAACCAGTTGCCGCGCGCGTCCAGACCGAGCCAGCCGTAGCAGTCGGGCACATTCGGCCACTTGGTCATGGCTTGTTTGACGATGTCATCCATCCGGTTTCCTTGTTATCCCATGCACTGGCGCAACCATGCGCCCACGGCATCCGGCAGGTAGTGCAGATTGCCGGGCGGCTGGCCCTGCGCAAAGCCGACATGTCCACCGTGCTGCGGCTGCCACAGTGTGGCATAGGCGCCGATGTCCTGCTTTGCCGGCAGACTCCAGGCCGGCACAAACGGGTCGTTGCGCGCGTGCAGCAGCAGGGTGGGAAGGCGCAGGGTGTTCAGCCGGGGTTTGGCCGACGCACGGGCCCAGTAGTCATCGGTGTTCAGAAAGCCGTGCAGAGGGGCCGTAAACACATTGTCGAATGCGTACAGCGTGCGGGCGGACAGCAGCGCCTGGCGATCAAACAGACCCGGATGCTGCTGCAGCTTCTGCAGTGCCTTGGCCTTCATGGTGCGCAAGAACATGGGCGTGTAGAGCCAGCGGTTCAGGCCCCTGCCCAGGGCCCATCCACCGGCAGCCAGATCGACCGGCGCGCAAATGGCCGCAATGCCGGCCACCGCCTGGCCGGCAGAGGCACCAGCTTCCTGGGCCCAGCGCAAAAGCGCATTGCCGCCCAGGGAGACGCCGACGGCCACCATGGGCCCCGTGTGGTGGCGGCGCAAGCGCTGAAGTATCCAGTCCACCTCAGCATGGTCACCGGAATGGTAGGCGCGCGGAGCCTGGTTGATGCTGCCGCTGCAACCGCGGAAATGCGGCACGGCGAAGGCCCAGCCCTGTTGCTGTGCGTAGCGGGCGAACGCGCGTGCATAGTGGCTTTGCGAATTGCCCTCCAGTCCATGGAACAGCACGCACAGGGGTCGCCCGGGCAGCGCTTCGGCAGCGGCCGGCAAATGGTCCACATCAATGAAGTCGCTGTCGGGTGTCGTCCAGCGCTCGCGCCGGTAGGCCTGCACCGGCGCCAGAACATGGCGCCCCAGCAATGCCGGCACAATGGTTTGCAGATGGCCGCCCGGCAGCCAGGCCGGTGGACGGTATGCAGGCGCCACTGCGACTGGCGTGGTCGGCACGGGCGTCAATGCAATACTTTGGGCACTTGGCTTACGTCCTGCGCCTCGGCGGCCGTGCCGGGGCTCGCATGGTGCACCACCAGACGCCACCCCTGCGCCGTCTTGTGATAGACGTTGGTGGCCAGCACAAAGCCCGTGGCCGGCCCCTGCGGAGTCAACACATCCACCCGCTCCAGCACATGGTGCACGGCGCTGGCCAGCGAGTCCACACGCCGGATATGCTCCGCAACCACCGGTATCGTTCCCCCGTTGGCAAACATGGCTTCAAAGGCCGCGCGGATCGCCGCAGCACCCAGCAAACGTGCGCCACCCGGATGGATGCAGACGATGTCGTCTTCATCGGCCCAGCAGGCCATGAGCTTGTCCACCTCACCGCTGCGCAAGCCATCGTAAAAAGCGGCTTCCACATCGTCGGGGGTACCGCCGAAGGCAGCAGCATGCAGTTTGGATTTGGTTCTGGACATGGCCCTGATTTTCCACGATCCGGCAGGATGGTGGAGCGCAAAAAACAAAACCGCCCGAAGGCGGTTTGGTTTAAATCGTCTGGAAGCTTTTTACTTCTTCAAGCGGTATTTACGCAGCGCTGCAATCTGGGCCACCATCACCGAGAGTTCGGCGCTGGCCTTGGCCAGATCGATTTCGCTTTTGGCGTTCTTGATGGCTTCTTCGGCTGCAGCCTTGGCGGCGTTGGCCTTTTCATCATCCAGATCCTTGCCGCGGATCGCCGTGTCAGACAACACGGTCACGCAGTGGGGCTGGACTTCCA
>CANBTQ010000383.1 GCA_947372425.1 Comamonadaceae bacterium
GAGGTGTCCGCCGCCGCCCTGCAAGCCAAGCTGCCCGATGCCGAAGTGGCCGGCGAGTTTGACGTGCGCACCGACAAGCCGATTCTGCGCATCAGCCGCCGCCACCACGGCAATGTGAAAAGCAGCGTGCTCACGCAAGACTTTGTGCACGGCGCCGACTACCGCGCCCTGGCCGATGCCGCCAATACCTTTAAGGGGCTGCTGTCCGAAGGCGCACGCGTCATGCGCGGCGAGGGCGAGCGCCAGAAGGAAGAAAAGGTCAACGACTTCCGCGAAGCCATGGCCTGGCTGCTCACACAAGCCGAAGGCGCCACCAGCCGCCAGCGCTACAAAGGCTTGGGCGAAATGAACCCGGCCCAGCTCTGGGAAACCACCATGGACCCGACCGTACGCCGCCTGCTGCGCGTGCAGATCGACGACGCCATCGAGGCCGACCGTGTCTTCACCATGCTGATGGGCGACGAGGTGGAACCGCGCCGCGAGTTCATTGAAACCAACGCCTTGCGCGCTGGCAATATCGACATTTAATAGTTTTTCTGCGCCGGCAATGCCAGCACCGGTTTTGCATCCGGCTGCTGGCGGGCAGGTTCAGACCTTACAGCGCACAGCTACCAGTTGGCCTCGCGTTCGGGTGTGGCGCTGATCTTGTGGATGGACAGATCGGCGCCATCGTATTCTTCTTCCTGGCTCAGTCGCAGACCCAGGCTGGCCTTGAGCAAGCCGTACACCACAAAGCCGCTGACCAGTGCCCACAGCACACCCATGCCGGTGCCGACCAACTGCGCGCCCATGCTTACTCCGCCCAGGCCGCCCATGCTCTTGCTGCCGAAAATGCCCGCGGCAATGCCGCCCCAGGTGCCACACAGGCCATGCAGGGGCCAGACACCCAGCACATCGTCAATCTTCCATTTGTTTTGCGTCAGAGTGAACATCACCACGAAGATGGCACCGGCCACGCCACCCACCACCAGAGCGCCCAGGGGGTGCATCAAGTCCGAACCGGCACACACCGCCACCAAGCCGGCCAATGGGCCGTTGTGCAGAAAGCCGGGGTCGTTCCGGCCCAACATCAGCGCCACCAGCGTGCCGCCCACCATCGCCATCAGCGAGTTCACGGCCACCAGACCGGAAATTTTGTCCAGCGTCTGCGCGCTCATCACGTTGAAGCCAAACCAACCCACCGTCAGAATCCATGCGCCCAGCGCCAGAAACGGAATGCTGGAAGGCGGATGGGCCGAAATCGCGCCGTCCTTGCGGTAGCGGTTGCTGCGCGCGCCCAGCAAAATCACTGCGCCCAGCGCGATCCAGCCGCCTACCGCATGCACCACCACGCTGCCGGCAAAGTCATGAAACTCGGCGCCGGTGCTGGCCAGCAGCCAAGCCTGCACGCCAAAGTGCTGGTTCCAGGCAATGCCCTCAAAGAAGGGGTAAATCACCCCCACGATCACCGCAGTGGCCATCAGCTGCGGCCAGAACTTGGCCCGCTCGGCAATCCCGCCGGAGATGATGGCCGGAATGGCAGCGGCAAAGGTCAGCAAGAAGAAGAACTTCACCAGCTCATAGCCATTCTTGGCCGCCAACTCCTCCGCACCCACAAAAAAACCGGTGCCGTAGGCCACGGAATAGCCCACCACAAAATAGACCACGGTGGAAACCGAGAAGTCCACCAGGATCTTGACCAGCGCATTGACCTGGTTCTTGCGGCGTACCGTGCCGAGCTCCAGAAATGCAAACCCCGCATGCATGGCAAGCACCATGACCGCGCCCAACAAAATAAATAGGGCATTAGCGCCCTGTTGTAGTGCACTCATAAATAACCTCTTGAGATAAATGCTTTTAAGCGGTGCGAAAAAATGGAAAACACCGCATATGCACCAAAAACACGCAATAAACGCGCCAAAAAGAGGTGGTGATGCGGCTTTCCTTTTTTGGTGCACGCAGAAGCACAAAAGATGCACCTTGCCCGCAGAACGCAGGCTTGCCGTTGCAGCGATGGGCCGCTGCAAACCGGCGCTTGTTAGAATGCACCAGCGCCAATTTGCTCCAGCTTGCGGGCGCTTTACAAATACAGCTAAAGACGGACCGACCCAAACTCCCGGCCTCGTTGAATGCGATGCCGGGTTTTTTTGTTTAGGGGTTTGCTTGGGAACGAACTTGTCAACATTGGATGAGCCACTGATTGCCACCGCGCAAAGCATGCACTTCGACGCGCCGCTCCCGCTGCAAAGCGGTGCCGCCCTGCGCGACTACGCCCTTTCGTATGAGACCTACGGCACGCTCAATGCGCACAAGTCCAACGCCGTGCTGGTCTGCCATGCGCTCAACGCCTCGCACCATGTGGCCGGCGTGTACCCAGGCCAGCCCAATTCCGAAGGCTGGTGGGACAACATGATCGGCCCCGGCAAGGCGCTGGACACCAACCAGTTCTTTGTCATCGGCATCAACAACCTGGGCTCCTGCTTCGGCTCCACCGGCCCCATGCATACCAACCCGGATACCGGCAAGGCCTACGGCACGGACTTTCCGGTGGTGACGGTGGAAGACTGGGTGGACGCGCAGGCCCGCCTGCTGGACGCGCTGGGCATCCACAAACTGGCGGCCGTGATGGGCGGCTCGCTGGGCGGCATGCAGGCGCTGAGCTGGACGCTGCGTTATCCGGAGCGCGTGGGCCATGCCCTGGTGATTGCCAGCGCACCCAATCTGAACGCTGAAAATATTGCCTTTAATGAGGTGGCACGCCGGGCCATCGTCACCGACCCGGATTTCCATGGCGGCCATTTTTACGACCATGGCGTGGTGCCCAAGCGCGGTCTGCGCATTGCCCGCATGATCGGCCACATCACCTATCTGAGTGACGACGTGATGAACGAGAAATTTGGCCGCAAATTGCGCGCCGCCGCGCAGGCTGCCAAAGAGGGCCAGCCCGAGCAGGCCGCCAGCTACCTGTACAGCACACAGGAGGCAGAGTTCCAGATCGAGAGCTACCTGCGATACCAGGGCGACAAGTTTGCCGAGTACTTTGACGCCAACACC
>CANBTQ010000384.1 GCA_947372425.1 Comamonadaceae bacterium
AGTTTGTTGCCTTCGATGCGGAAGGAAAAATGCTGACCGAGCGCCGCTACTTCTCGGTAGGTGGCGGCTTTGTGGTCTCGCAGGAAGAGGCCGACTCGCCCATGGACGGCCCGGTCATCGTGTCCGACCCGACCAAGGTGAAGTTCCCCTTCTCCAGCGGCGACGACCTGCTGGGCATCTGTGCCGGCACCGGCCTGTCGATTGCCCAGGTCATGCGCGCCAACGAGCATGCCTGGCGGCCTGACGCCGAGGTCGATGCCGGCCTGGACCGCATCTGGGACGCCATGAAGAGTTGCATTGAGCGCGGCATCCGCACCGAGGGCCGCCTGCCCGGCAATCTGCTGGTCAAGCGCCGCGCCCCCGAAACGCACCGTGCCCTCGCCGCCAACCCGGAGCAGGCACTGCGCGACCAGCTCACCATCCTGGACTTCGTCAACGTCTACGCCATGGCGGTGAACGAGGAAAACGCCGCCGGTGGCCGCGTTGTCACCGCGCCCACCAATGGTGCGGCCGGCATTATTCCGGCCGTGATGCAGTACTACCGGAACTTCATCCCGGGCGCCAACCAGCAGGGCCTGCGCGACTTCCTGCTCACCGCCGGAGCGGTGGGCCAGCTATACAAGGAAAACGCGTCAATTAGCGGCGCCGAAGTGGGCTGCCAGGGCGAGGTCGGCGTGGCCTGCTCCATGGCCGCAGCCGGCCTGGCGGCCGTGATGGGCGGCACGCCGAAGCAGGTGGAGAATGCCGCCGAAATCGGCATGGAACACAACCTGGGCCTGACCTGCGACCCTGTGGGTGGCCGGGTGCAAATCCCCTGCATTGAGCGCAATGCCATGGGCTCGATCAAGGCCCTGAACGCGGCGCGCATGGCACTGCGCGGCGATGGCACGCATTTTGTATCGCTGGACCAAGTCATCAAGACCATGCGCGATACCGGGCGTGACATGATGACAAAATACAAAGAGACTTCGCGCGGCGGCCTCGCTGTCAACGTAATCGAATGCTGATCCAATACATATGAGCAACTTTTCCATCTTCTCTCTGGCCCGCAACGCCATGTCCTACCATGAGGACTGGCAAAAGCAGTGGCGCAGCCCCGCCCCCAAACGCGAGTACGACGCCATCATCGTCGGTGGTGGCGGCCACGGCCTGGCCACTGCCTACTACCTGGCCAAGGAACACGGCATGCGCAATATCGCGGTGGTGGAACGCGGTTGGCTGGGCGGCGGAAACACGGCGCGCAACACCACCATCGTGCGCTCCAACTACCTGTGGGACGAAGCCACCCACCTGTATGAAAAGGCCATGGAGCTGTGGGAAGGCCTGTCGCAAGACCTGAACTACAACACCATGTTCAGCCAGCGCGGCGTCATGAACGTGGGCCACTCGCTGCAAGACATGCGCGACATTGAGCGCCGAGTCAACGCCAACCGCCTCAACGGCGTGGACGGCATGGTGCTCACGCCCGCCCAGGTGCAGGGCATTGTGCCCATCATGAACCAGACCTCGCTGCGCTACCCCGTGATGGGCGCCAGCTTCCAGCCGCGCGGCGGTGTGGCCCGCCATGACGCCATCGCCTGGGGCTTTGCTCGTGCCGCCGACCGCCTCGGCGTGGACATCATCCAGAACTGTGAAGTGGTGGGCTTCCAGCGCGAGGGCGAGCAAATCGTCGGCATCGAGACCACACGCGGCACCATCAAATCGAAAAAGATCGGCGTCGTTGCCGCCGGCCATAGCAGTGTGCTGGCCGAGATGGCCGGCATTCGTTTGCCGCTGGAAAGCCATCCGCTGCAGGCCCTGGTTTCCGAGCCTTTGAAGCCCATCATCCACACCGTGGTGATGAGCAATGCCATCCACGCCTACGTCAGCCAGAGCGACAAGGGCGACCTGGTGATTGGCGCCGGCATTGACAGCTATGTGGGCTACGGGCAGCGCGGCAGCTTCCCGGTAATCGAGCACACGCTGCAGGCGATCTGCGAGATGTTCCCGATTTTCCGCCGCGTGCGCATGAACCGCCAGTGGGGCGGCATTGTGGATGTGGCACCCGACGCCTGCCCCATCATCAGCAAGACGCATATCAAGGGCTTGTACTTCAACTGCGGTTGGGGGACAGGCGGCTTCAAGGCCACACCGGGCTCGGGTTGGGTCATGGCGCACACGATTGCGCAGGACAACCCGCATCCTTTGAATGCAGCGTTCTCCTTGAACCGCTTCAACACCGGCCATTTGATCGACGAACACGGAGCCGCTGCCGTCGCGCACTGAAAAACACCATGCTACAAATCACCTGCCCCTATTGCGGCCCCCGCGCCGAAAGCGAATTCTCCTGCGGCGGCGAGGCGCACATTGCGCGCCCGCTGGACACCGACTCCCTGACCGACGCACCGTGGGGCGACTACCTGTGTATGCGCAAAAACACCAAGGGCGTGCACCGCGAGCAATGGAACCATGTTGCAGGATGCCGCCGCTGGTTCAATGCCGAGCGCAACACCGTGACCTACCAGTTCAGCAAGTTCTACAAGGTTGGTGAAAATCCCGACGCGCCTGTTGATTCGACCAAACAAGGAGGCCAAGCGTGAGCGCCAGCCGTATCAGCAGCCTCGGTGCACGCATCGACCGCAGCAAGAAAGTTTCCTTCCAGTTCAACGGCCGCAGCTATGCCGGCTTCCAGGGCGACACCCTGGCCTCGGCCCTGCTGGCCGCAGGCGAAAGCGTGCTCAGCCACTCCTGGAAATACCACCGCCCGCGCGGCATCATCACCAGCGGCATCGAGGAGCCCTCGGCCCTGGTGCAGCTGGAGTCTGGCAAGGACACGATTCCGAACGCCAAGATGCCCGAGGTGGAGCTCTATGAAGGCCTGAACAGCGAGGCCGTCAATCCCTGGCCGAATGCGCTCAGCCGCGCTTTAAGCCTGAACCGCAATTTCTCCTTCCTGTTCCCGGCCGGTTTTTATTACAAGACCTTTATGTGGCCGGCCAAGGCCTGGCTGTTTTACGAGCGTTTCATTCGCAAGTCCGGC
>CANBTQ010000385.1 GCA_947372425.1 Comamonadaceae bacterium
CCGTCTTACCGCAAGGTCAATCCGGCGGATGCACCGGTGCTCCTGATCTCCATGCGCTCGCCCTCCATGCCGCCCAGCGACCTGCAGGACTTCGCCGAGCACCTGATCTCGCCCACCCTGTCCACGCTGGACGGCGTGGCCCAGGTGAATGTGTTTGGCTCCAAGCGCTATGCGATCCGGGTGCGTGTGAAACCGGCCGCACTGACCGCGGCCAACATCGGACTCGATGAACTGAGTGCCGCCCTGCGCGTGGCCAACGTCAACACGCCGGTGGGCACGCTGGACGGCCCCCGGCAAACCCTGGTGCTGCAGGCCAACAAGCAGCTGCAAAACGCGCAGGCCTATGCCAATCTGATCGTGGCCATGCGCAGCGGCAACCCGGTGCGCCTGCAGGATGTGGCCACTGTGGAAGACAGCGTGGAAACTTTCAAGAGCGCGGCCACCTACAACGGCGAGGCCTCCATCACCCTGGCCATCCTGCGTCAGCCCGGGGCCAACACCGTGCGTGTGGTGGATGCCATCCGCGCGGCGCTGCCGGCCCTGCAAAGCCAGATGCCCCAGTCGGTGTCGCTCACCCCCATCAACGACCGCTCGGTCTCGGTGCGCGAGGCACTGCACGACGTAACGCTGACGCTGATGGGCACCATCGCCCTGGTGGTGCTGGTGATCTTCCTGTTCCTGCGCCGCTTTGTAGCCACCGTTATTCCCACGCTGTCGCTGCCGGTTTCACTGGTAGGCGCGGTGGCCTTGCTCTGGGGGCTGAACTACAGCCTGGACAATATCTCCCTGCTGGGCCTGACGCTGGCCGTTGGCCTGGTGGTGGACGATGCCATCGTGGTGCTGGAGAACATCATGCGCCATGTGGAGCATGGGGAGGACCCGTTTCAGGCCGCCCTGCGCGGCGCGCGCGAAGTGGGCTTTACCATCATCTCCATCTCGTCCTCGCTGATCGCGGTGTTCATTCCGATCTTCTTCATGCCCGGCGTCATTGGCTTGCTGTTCCACGAATTTGCGGTGGTGGTGGGCCTGTCGATTGTGGTCTCGGCCTTTGTCTCGCTGACCCTGGTGCCCATGCTGGCCAGCCGCTTCCTAACGGACGAGCAACACAAGAAGCCGCCCGGTTTTGTGGTCAAACTGTTTGAGCGCGGCTTTGACAATTTGCTGGCCGGCTATACCCGGCTGTTGGATCTGGCACTGGGTCACCACAAGCTGATGCTGCTGCTGGCGGCCTCCACCTTTGCCGCCACGGTGGCCCTGTTCATGGTCATTCCCAAGGGCTTTTTCCCGGAAGAGGACATTGGCCAGATCCAGGTCTCCACCGAAGCCTCCGAAGACATCTCGTTTCCGGAAATGGTGCGTCTGCAGGAGCGGGCCGCTTCCGTGTTCCGTGCCGATCCGAATGTGGCTGCCGTTAACTCTTTTAATGGCGGCTCCAACGCACTGAACACCGGGCGCATGTTTGTCACGCTCAAACCGCAAAGCGAACGCAAGCCCATGAAACAGGTGGTTGAAGGCATGCGCAAGAAGCTGCGCGACGTGGCCGGCATCAATGTGTTCATGCGGCCGGTGCAAAACCTGCAGCTGGGCGGGCGGCCCAGCAAGGCGCAGTTCCAGTACATCCTGCAAAGCGTCAAGGCCGATGAGCTCAATGTCTGGGCCGGCAAGCTGCAAGACCGGCTGCGCACCGACCCGCTGTTCCGCGATGTGACCAGCGATGCCCAACTCCGCGCCCTGCAGGCCCAGCTCAAGATCGACCGCGACCGCGCCAATGCACTGGGCGTGTCGATTGACGCCATCCGCTCGGCCCTGTTTAGCGCCTTTGGCGAACGCCAGGTTTCCACCATCTACCTGCCCACTGACAGCTACAAGGTGATCATGGAGCTGGCACCCGACGCTAAACAGGACGAGGTGGCCCTCAACGCCATCTTCGTGCGCTCTTCCAACGGCGCGCTGGTGCCTATGGCGGCCTTCACCACGGTGGACCGTTCGGTGGGCCCCACATCCATCAACCATGTAGGCCAGTTGCAGGCCGTGACAGTCTCCTTCAACCTGGCGCCCGGCGCTGCGCTGGGGGACGCCACAGCCCGCATCGATGCGGCACGCGAAGCCATCCAACTGCCCTCCTCCATCATCACCAGCTACGGCGGTGATGCCGCGGTGTTCAAGAGCTCGCAGGGCAGCCAGGCCATCCTGATCATTGCGGCGCTGCTGGTGATTTATGTGCTGCTGGGCGTGCTGTATGAAAGCTTTATCCACCCCCTCACCATTCTGGCCGGTCTGCCTTCGGCTGCCGTGGGGGCGCTGGCAACCCTGATGCTGTTTGGCCAGGACCTGACACTGATTGCCACTATCGGCATCGTGCTCTTGATCGGCATCGTGAAGAAGAACGCCATCATGATGATCGACTTTGCCCTGGACGCACAACGTCACCATGGCATGACGCCGGCACAGGCCATACGCGAGGCCTGCGTCATGCGCTTTCGCCCCATCATGATGACGACCATGGCCGCGCTCATGGGCGCCCTGCCTATTGCGCTGGGTATCGGTGCCGGCGCGGAACTGCGCCAGCCCCTGGGGCTGGCCGTGGTCGGTGGCCTGGTGTTTTCGCAGGCCATCACCCTGTTCATCACACCGGTGCTCTATATCCTGCTGGACCGCTTCAGCGGTCACGGCCCAGTGCTGACGCCCGAAGTGCCGGTGATCGAGGACATGACCGGCTGATGGACAAGGTCCGCATCGACAAATGGCTGTGGGCCGCGCGCTTTTACAAGACGCGCTCATTGGCCACGGAAGAAGTGCACAAGGGCCATGTGCAGGTGAACGGCGCCGACGTCAAAGCCTCACGCGACATCAAGGTGGGCGACAGCATTGTGCTGCTGCAGGCCCGGGTGCCGCGCACCGTCACGGTACGGGGCTTGAGCGGGCAACGCGGTTCCGCAACGGTAGCCCAGCAGTTGTATGAAGAGACCGCAGACAGCAAAAGGATGCGGGAAGCGGAGGCGGAACGCC
>CANBTQ010000386.1 GCA_947372425.1 Comamonadaceae bacterium
CACCAGCGTTTTGCGGTACGCGTCAGGCATCCAGTCCTTAGCTTCAATCTTGATGCCTGCGTCGATGCGTTTTTGAAAGGCCGCTTCGTCTGGCGACATTTCACTCAGCGTGTTGACTTTGGCTTGACCTGTTTCTACGAGTTGTGCATACATGGTGGTGACTCAAACGGTTGTTGATTTTGAAATAAGTTCCAAATAATAGTGATATAAATTGACGCATGCAATCATTATTTTTGTATCACAACAAGCTACTTTTGCGCTCCAACTCGATGGTGATGACGCTTTACGGAGACGTATTTGCCTCTAGGGGACAAGCCGTCTGGCTAGGTAGCCTCATCCAATTGCTAGAGCCCTTTGGTATTTCCGCGCGGCAAGTGCGCACCAGTGTTTTCCGTTTAGCCAGCGACCAATGGTTTGATATTGAGCGAATGGGCAGGCGTAGCTATTACGGACTATCCACGGATGGATTGCAGCGCGTGCAACATGCAGGCAAACGAATCTATGAATTTAGCAGCGCGCAGTGGGATGGCTATTGGACACTCGTTTTTATAGATGCCAAGTGGAAGTTAAGCGCCCGCCAAAAACTGCGCCGCGAGCTGCTGTGGGATGGCTTTGGACAGCTTGCCCCCAATATCTTTGCGCACCCACGCGCCGATCAGCAATCGCTCACCGAGATCGTGGAGGCTTGCCAAGCAGAGGCACACATCACGCTCATGAAGGCCTCCAGCTTAGAGACGTACTCGCGCAAACCGCTAATTGATTTGATGCAGCAAACCTTTGACTTGTCATACATTGACACGGCATGGACACAATTTATCAAGCGTTTTTCTCCCCTTGCCCAGAGCGCAAAAAGCCTCAGCCCAGCAGAAGCTTTCTATATCCGCACCTTGCTCATCCACGAATACCGCCGCATCTTGCTACGCGATCCCAATTTGCCAGACGAACTGCTGCCTGCGTCATGGTCAGGTTTAGAAGCTAGGCAGCTATGCCAAGCGCTGTATCAAGAGGTGAAACAAGCCAGCGAAGCGTATTTGACCCAGACAGTTCAAACGCTGGAGGGGGCGCCTGCGAGATTGCACTGCGCTGATTTTTGATTCCTTGTTTTAGTTGTAACGTTTGAGATGAGAGGCGTGACCCAGCTTGCCGGGGCACGTCCTCTCGATTGAAGGGTTGGGCATCAGCGCCTCGGACGGACGGCAAAGTTGAGAATGAACTTTCTCATTCTTGGATTCTGCGGGTCGATCTTGAATGCCGCGCACAGAACTGCAAGGACACGAGCGATCTCAAACCGCACGCCTTGAAGCGCGAGATACATGCTGTATTTTCCTTGTGCTGTGGTAGCGTCGATTCCATGAAGGCGTTGTAGCTCTTTGCTCATAGTCAACAGGAGCGTGAGAAGCATTGTTAAAACCTGTTCATCGGCGCAGGCGACTCGCAAGTCTTCGGTTTCTTGTTTGATTTGCTCTAGGCTTCGAATGACCGCTGTTTGGACTTCTTCATCAATTCCAGCGAACAAGACCTCACGACTTTCGAGAAATCGTATGTACTTTTCTATCTCGGTTCGATCCGCGTTGGCAGCGGGCGGTTTGTCCAGAAAGTCTTTGACTGATACGCCTGCAATAGAGGCTGCGGTTCCGATGAGAGAAACCATGTCGATGAAGAAGCTCATACGGTGCTTTCTGATGCCTAACGTGTAGCTAAGGGGCTCGCCGAAGGCGCGTCCCAGCGACCAAAGGAAGCGAACTTGAGCGTAGGGTTAGGTATTGAAGTAAACATTGAGATCATGTTGTGACCACCCACCGCGCCCTGGCTTTCCAGGTGTGCCGCTAAAACCTGGCCGACCTAGTCGACCACCAAAGCCTGGTGTTCCAGGAGTTCCACCGATGCCCGGACGACTTGGTAAATAGCCTGTCGAGTTGCGTAGAAAACCCAATGCTTGGTTACTTGAGTCATATAGGACACCATCTTCAAACCAGCCGACATGTTGACCTTGCAACGAGTACACATTCTGATTTTGAAGCCATGCAATGACCTGCCCGTGATTACTGCGGAGACAGTCATTATCAAGAATGAGTGTGGCCTGCCCATTTTTTCCATAAAGCCAATCAGTCATATTGCTTCCTTTTGAAATACCTAACGACCAAGCTCAGCCGCGTGGTTGACGCGAAGCGGCAGACACGTCGGGTGGGGCACATTGTTAGGTGCAGCATCACGATGCGGGAGCAGCTGGAGCGTTATCCCGGCCGAGAATTTTATTCATGTCGTTGTCGCTTATGGAGAAGTCCATGACTTTCTCATCCTTTACTTCATGAAGCGTAGCGATAAACCAATGAGAGTCATATGTCTTGCACAGCATGTACTTTGACGTGTCTTTGCTGGACATCGGAGACAAGGCGCCACTTGGGTCGTAGCCGGGCCTGTGGTGAAATCGAGCGAATATGAGCTGAAGAAGTTGCGCGACACCTGATGCGTTGTGGCCCACCTCCTTATTCACGATCCGAACACGGACAAACCCCGCGCGGAGGGACACCACAAGCTCGACGTCTATTGGTGAAAACGGGCCTTCAATGCGGCACATTACCAGTGCTCGTTTGAACTGCAAGACTTCAGCCTGATTCTCGTTGCTCTTCCAGAATTCGGTTTCACCGATATTGCCGGCAGCAGTCAAATATTCATCCTTCTGAATTCGGATCTTCGACACCTGCAGGGTTACGGAATGAGGCATTGCTGTACCTAACGTAATGTATGCCGCAAAACCTGCAAGATATTCTGGCTAATGCGGCATATATTCATTTTATAAAACCTTTGAAATTGTTTTCAGTGTCAACGTTCAGTTCTCTGGTGATTATGCCCAGCAAGAAACCGAATTAACATCCTAGCCAATTCGTCTACTAAGCAAAAACACCATGACAACCACCCGCTACCCCTTCCCCGATCTAAACACCCTCCCCGACGACATTAAATCCCGCATCTTGGAAACCCAAGAAAAAGCGGGCTTTATTCCCAACGTCTTTTTGATGCTGGCGCGTCGTCCTGCCGAGTGGCGTGCGTTTTTTGCGTACCACGACGCGCTGATGCTGCGCGAGGATGGCAACCTGACCAAGGGCGACCGCGAGATGATTGTGACGGCTA
>CANBTQ010000387.1 GCA_947372425.1 Comamonadaceae bacterium
TCGCCCACTTTGGCTTTCCACTCAGCATTCACCTTGCTCAGGTAGTTGGTGAAGATGAAGGTCGTGCCGGAGCCATCCGCGCGGCGCACCGGGGCGATGGCCGTGTCCGGCAGTGGCAGTGTGGGGTTCAGGGCCTTCAGGACGGGGTCATTCCATTTGGCAATCTTGCCCAGGAAAATATCACCCAGCACGGCGCCAGTGAGTTTGAGTTGTCCGGGCTCAATGCCCTTGACGTTGATCACCGGCACCACGCCGCCAATCACCGTGGGAAACTGCACCTGACCCTTGGACTTCAGCACGTCATCGGTCTGGGGCATGTCGGAGGCGCCAAAGTCCACGGTCTTGGAGTCGATCTGCTTGATGCCGCCGCCGGAGCCGATGGACTGGTAGTTCACCTTTACGCCGGTGGCCTTGTTGTAGTCGGAGGCCCACTTGGCATAAATTGGGGCGGGGAAGCTGGCACCTGCGCCGGTAATTTCCTGGGCGCTGACGGCACCGCTGAAGTTGAGGGTAACGGCTGCGGCAAGTGCCAGCAGCGTGGGGCTAAACAACGATTTCATGGGTGGCCTTGGGTTGTGTTGATAGGACCCCTGAACTCTAAGAAATTTTTATGACAAACGTGTGACATGCATCTACCTTAGCATCACGGCGCCCCTTCGATTGCCGTGTCACACAAATTCAGATCCATTGACACATCTTTGTCACACAAACTTCTTACGCTCTGGGCTTTTAACCGGAGTACCAGCCATGTCCATGCCTATCAGCCTTTTGTCTCGCCCCAGCCTCTTGGCCAGCGCCACTATCGCGTTTGCCGCCCTGATCTCCGGCTGCGCCTCAGTTACCGCCCCGGTCAGCGTGACCGATACCATTGCCCGCACCCCGTCGCTTAGCACGCTGAACGGACTGATTTCCCAAGCTGGCCTGTCTGACGCCCTCAAGGCCGCTGGCCCCTTCACCGTCTTTGCCCCTAACAACGACGCCTTCAAAGCGGTACCCGCCAAAACGATGGAAGACCTGAACCAGCACCCCGAGAAACTCAAGGACCTGCTGACCTACCACGTCATCGCCGGCAAATCCATGGCTGCTGACGTCAAGAACTCCAAAGCGACCAGCCTCAATGGCGCCCATCTGGAGCTCTCCAAGGCCGGCGACTTTGTAACCGTCGAGAGCGCCGCCGTCACTACGGCCGACATTGCCGCATCCAATGGCGTAGTCCACATCATCGATACCGTGCTGATTCCTCCGGCCAAGAAGTAAATATCAACGGCGGGGTGGTTTAACCCGCGCGCTCGCGGGTGCTATGCTTCCGGCGCAGAAACCTAGCGAGAGCACACACCTCAATGCAATCAGGAAATCGCCTAGCCGCCGTGGATTTGGGCTCCAACAGCTTTCGGCTTGAAATTGGCCGACTCGAACATGGCGAGTTTTGTCGCACCGAGTACCTGAAAGAAACCGTTCGACAGGGCGGCGGGCTCGATGAAAACCGTAATCTGACCGAGCAGGCCATGCAGGCTGGATGGGAATGTCTGGCCCGCTTTGGTGAGCGACTCGCCGGCTTCAAACTGTCGGAAGTGCGGGCCGTAGCCACCCAAACCCTGCGCGAAGCCCGCAACCGTGAAGTATTCCTGGAGCGCGCCAACCAGGTACTGGGATTTCCTATTGACGTGATCTCCGGGCGCGAAGAGGCTCGGCTGATCTATCAGGGTGTGGCGCAGATGCTGCCGGCCACCGAAGAGCGGCGCCTGGTCATCGATATCGGAGGACGTTCGACCGAACTGATTCTGGGACAGGGGCGCACACCCCGTGTCATGGAGTCGTTCCGGCTGGGGAGTATTGCCTGGTCCAAGCGCTATTTTCCGGATGGCCTGTTTACACCGAAATCGTTCGAAATCGCAGAAATAGCAGCCACCGCGGTACTTGACGAAGCCTTTGATGCCTACCATCCGGATAACTGGGACTCGGCTTACGGCTCTGCAGGCACCGTAAGTGCCATTGGCGACGTATTGGTCGCGGCCGGTTGGCCCAGCGGCCACATCACCCAAGAAGGCTTGGACTGGATACTGGACAAACTGGTGCTTGCACAAAGTACGGAGCGTCTGCGGCTCCCGGGGATGCGGGATGATCGCAAGGCCATCATCGGTGGCGGTGTGAGTGTCATGCGTGCTGTGTTCAAGCTGCTTGGCATTGAGAGCATGGAAATGGCCTCAGGAGGCTTGCGCCACGGCCTTATTTGCGACCTGCTCGGCAATACTGGGTTTACCGGGGACCTGCGCGTGAGCAGCGTCAGCCGGCTGGCACGCAAATTCGGTATCGACACCGTGCATGGCCGACGGGTTGGAACAGTGGCCAGCGCGCTCTTCAGTCAACTGACCGCACTGCCCAACCAGGCCGAAGACATTACGGTGCATGGCCGCTTGTTGCGCAAGCTGCATTGGGCGGCTGAGCTGCATGAAATCGGAAGCCATATATCCCATAGCGACTACCACAAGCACGGCGCCTACATTCTGGACAATGCCGATGCCATGGGCTTCTCGCTGTCCGAAATGCATCGCCTGAGCTTGCTGGTGTTGGGGCATCGCGGAAAATTACGCAAATTGGACGCGGCGCTGGACGACGACGACCTGCTGGGGCAATTGTTGTCCCTGCGCCTGGCCGTGATTTTGTGCCATGCACGGCGCGATCCGGATCTGAGTGGCATGTCACTGAGCCGCTCCGGATCATCCCGTGGCCAGATTCGGCTTACCTGTCGAAGCGATTGGGCTGAAGCCTTCCCACAGTCCGCATACCTGCTACGCGAAGAGGTATTGGCCTGGGACAAAACGCCCTGGAAACTCGAAGTCAAAGTGGTTTGACGCAAAAATCCTTAGCCAGGATTCATAAATCCGTGCGTCGGCGTTGCAAGCCCTGCCGCTCAGTCCGGCAGAAACAAGGCGAACCTACCTAGCTGCGGGACATCAATTCCCACAGGGCGACACACATGTTTTCGTTGGTTTCCCAGACCTCCGTACCTTGAAGCGGATTCAAGTTCCGTCGCAGCGGATTTTGGTCGGGTGCAGGTACTCCGCGCGCGGGGCGCGGCACATCCATTTTGAAGAAATCAGCAGTTTTTGCCCGCAATGCGTTACTGATCTGGGCACTATTGAATTGCAGGGAGTTCATGCAGCAATGATCTCGCTGCGGCGCCCGCAAGGGTATCAGGCCGGGGCTGAAAAGTAGCTCAGCTAATTCCGGGCCGTGTAAGAAAATCCCTACGAAGAAACGCTTGCACCAACCGGCTCCGGCATATCAATCCAGTAGCTGATTGTCAATTGCGTAGCGTGTGAGCTCGGCTATGCTGGACATCTGCATTTTTTCCAGCAAACGCGCCTTGTGCGTGCTGACGGTCTTATTGCTGATACTGAGTTGCTCGGCAATGTCATTGACGCCCAGGCCATTGACCAGACATTTGAATACAGCAAACTCCCGGTCGGACAGGGCGTTATGCGGCAACAAATCGCTGTTGGAGGTCGCCATCAACGCCATCTTTTGCGCTACTTCACTGGAGATAAAACGCCCCCCCGCGGCCACCTTCCTGATTGCATGAAGCAGGACTTCAGGCTCGCTGTCTTTGGTGACATAGCCGTCGGCACCGGCTTTCAAGGCACGCGATGCGACCTGTGCCGTGTCATGCATGCTGAGCACCAACACGGGCAGCGTGGGCCAATGGGCCTTGATACGGGAAATCAGATCCGGTCCGCTGACGCCTGGCATATTGAGATCAAGCAGGAGTATGTCGCTGAGACTGCGTCGCAGGGTTTCCAGCACGCTGTCGCCGTCGGTGGCCTCGGCAATCACCTCCATGTCCGGCATGATCGCGAACATCTGCTTCAGGCCGGCACGCACGATAGCGTGGTCATCGGCAATCACAATGCGAATCATGGCGCGCTTCTTTCTGGAAGGTGCTTCAACGGAACCTTGACAGCGATTGTCGTTCCGCGTCCGGGACGGCTGAGAATCATCAGGTCGCCTCCCAGTGTCAAGGCCCGCTCGCGCATACCCAGCAAGCCAAAAGTCTTTCTGATCATCACTTCGCCCGGATCGAACCCGCAACCATCGTCACTGATGCTGACATCCATTTCGCTGGGCGTGAAATTCACCAGTATTTTGACTTCTGTGGCTTTGGCATACCGGCTGATGTTCGTCAGCGACTCCTGCAGGATGCGATAAATCAACATGGCCCGCATTTCGTCAATCGGGTCGCTTGAACCCTTGCATTCAACCACGCAACGCACGGCGTTATGCCGTAGAAATTCATCGCGCAACCACTCAATGGCGGGAATCAAACCCAGGTTCAGCGCCTCCGGGCGCAGCACGGTAGCAATGTTCCGAACACCCTTTATGGCCCGGTCCACCAGGACTTTCATGGAATCCACGCTTTCCGCAAGTCCGGGTATGTGGGCTCCGAACTGCATCGGCATCAGGGAGAGGCGCATGCGCAAAGCCGTCATGACCTGCCCCAATTCGTCATGCACTTCGCGCGCAATATTTTTCCGTTCGTTTTCGCGGGCGGTCTCATTGATGGCGGCCAGTTCCCGCAGCGATTCCTGCGATTCACTCAGCTTCTTCAACGTCTCTTTTTTGTCCGACACATTGACCAGCACAACGGTGTAAAGCGGACCATGCAGCGTCTCCAGTCGGCTGAAGGTTGCCGAACCGGGGAATGTGCTGCCGTCATGGCGCAGGCACACCAGCTCCGGATTGGCGTCAATCCTGGCTTCGCCCGGTTGGGTATTGAGCTGGGAGGTGGCCAGGCGCATGAGCGCAGGTCCCTGGGGAAGCAGCTGCTTCAAATCCATGCCGACCAACTCTTTGCTGCTGTAACCAAAATGCTGTTCGGCCTGGGCATTGGTCTGGACAATATTCAGGTCCTGATCGGCAATCAAAAATATCACGGGGGCGAACTCAATCACATCCTTGAACATGCCCTCCAGACTTCTGCGCTGTGCGTGCGCCGCAATCTGGGTTTTGACTCGTGCCAGCAAAACGCTGGGCCCTATGGGTTTGGTGACATAGTCCACCGCACCCAACAGGAAGCCCCTTTCCTCGTTCTCAATGTCGGATTTTGCGGTCAGGAAAATCACCGGAATGTCGCGGGTTTTCGGATTTTCCTTGAGCTGGATGCAAACCTCGTAACCATCCATGCCGGGCATCATGATGTCCAGCAGGATCAGGTCAGGTGCCGGGTCGGCCTGCGCAATTTGCAAGCCCTTCCTGCCACTGTTTGCGCTCTTGACCTGGTATGTGCTGCTCAGCAGTGCATGAATCAGCGACAGTATCTCTGGCGTATCGTCCACGACCAGCACCAGCGGATTGGGAGCTTGGTCATGAAAAATGGGCTGCATCGGTAAAGTTTATCGTTTTTCCAATATGTCGCAAACCGGCCGCACACAGCGCCGTAGTGCGCCT